>JAQCMX010000206.1 GCA_028274885.1 Haloarculaceae archaeon | reverse complement strand
ATACGACCCGCATCCGCGAGGTCACGGGCCTGTCGGGAGACAGCACGCAACACGTCCTCACCGGCATCGAACGCACCGTCCAGTGCCGCGACGAGTTCGGCCCGGTTCACAACAGTAGATCATCGGCCAGGATCTTGTATCTTCCCGCGGTAGCCTGAGACGAGGGCCCGGAACAGTCTTTTATTTACCCGGAGCCAACCACTGAGAAAATGCGTCTGTGGAAAAAAGCGGGCGGGACTGTCATCCTGTTTATCTTTTTTCTTTCCCTCGTGGCACGCTCGATCCGTTCGAATCCGGCGGTCACGACAGCACTCGAGGAAGGGATCCGCTCCTGGGGGTCTCTGCTTGCCTTCCCTTTGCTTTTGATAAGCCTACTCGTGGTCGGTGCCAGACTCCGCTCGCTCCGGACCGATACCAAACGCACCCAAGAAGGTGTGTCACAGGACACCTGGCACCAGCCGAAAGACGACCGCAGCGTAGAACCCGCCAGGGCAGGCCGGAACGCGGATCCGGATCTGTTGGGCGGACAGGGTGGCACGCGGACTCGTGATTTCGGAATCGAGGAAAAACCACCGGACGCAACCCTGCGCGACCACCTGGCTCATCTTCGGACAGAACTGGACCGAGACGGCCAGATGGGTGCGGATCTCGATACGCTCGAGACGGTCGTCGACGAAGTCGAAGGCGAGCGCACGATACCGCCCCGCTGTCCGGCGGACCACTGCGACGCGGTCTGGTCCGAGCGGACGGTTTTTCGCGACGACCGTGGTCGGTACGAGGTTCTCGACGAGGGCCGGAGAGCCCGGTGTCTGGCGTGTGAGCGAATCGTCGTTCTCGAGGCAGTGGGATCGGAGACGACGGGACGGTAGCCACTCGCGGTGTGTGATGGCTGAGGGGAGTAAGCCCCCTTCTGTTCGATCCGGCATTCGGCTGAGCGTCCGAACCATACTGTCCGGGCTACCTTGCGGTCCGGACTTGCACCGGTGAGGTTTCGCCGTTCCATCCGTTCTCCCCCGTCGGGGACGGTGAACCGTCCCGGACTCGCAGGGTCGACCCGCCAGCCACGACGCGATAAAGACCGCGCCCTCTGTGGGTTAACGCCCCGTCGCTTTGTCGGCGTGGGCCTTTTTCGCTCCGGGTTCGCGCACGTCATCGGTCGGGGGGAGGGGTCGCGTTTCTGTTCCAGAGCCGACGGTCTCCCGCCCCGGGCTTGCGCCCGGTCACCTGCCCGGACGGTGGGGGGACTTTCCTCATGCTCTTCGCGCTCCGACGGCGCTGGTACGCGGTCGGGCACGGTCCGGAACACGGTGGCCGGACTCCCTCTGCCACGTTGATCTACACAGTGTGGACTCCTAAGCCGTTCGGTCACGCATCGACGGAGCCAAAGCACCTTTGGGCTGTAGGGCGAAACACGCAGCGATGACACGACGGACGGCGTTGCGCCGCGTGGGGATTATTATCCTCGCAGCCAACGGTGCTCTGGCGCTCGCCAAGGCGGGGGTGTTTGTCGAGTCGGGAAGCCTCGCTGTCGGCTCCGAGGCGGTCAACAGTTTCACCGACACGGCCTACAGCCTGATCATCGTCGGCGGGCTCTATCTGACGACAAAACCCCCTGATTTCGAGCATCCTCACGGCCACGAGCGCATCGAGCCGTTCGTCTCACTGTTCGTTGCTCTGGGCATCTTTGCCGCGGGCGCGATCGTGCTCTGGCGGGCGACCAGTTCGCTCTGGACCGGTGACATCGCCGTCGCACGGGGACCGCCGGCAGTTATCGTGCTCGGGCTGTCTGCGGGTGTAAAGTACAGCCTCTACCGGTACTGTCTCCAAGCCGCAGTCGAGCGACGCTCCCCGGCCTTGCGCGCGACCGCACTCGACAACCGTAACGACATCTTCGCATCGGGTGCCGCTCTCCTCGGCGTCGTCGGTGCCGCCGCGGGCTATCCGATCCTCGATCCGCTCGCTGCCGTCGTTGTTGCGCTGTTTGTCCTCTACACCGGGGTCGAGGTGGTCCGGGACAACGTCGACTACCTCGTGGGCGCGGCCCCGCCGGACGATCTGCGCACCGAGATCCTCGAACGCGCACTCGGACACCCGGAGGTACAGGGGGCTCACGACGTGGTTGCACACTACGTCGGTCCGGAGATCGACGTGAGTCTCCACATCGAAGTCGAGGGCAATCAGACGTTGCTCGAGGCCCACGACATCGAGACGGAGATCATCGAGTCGATCGGTGCGATCCCGGAAATCGACGACGTGTTCGTCCACGTCGATCCGAAAGAAGCCGGCGAGTGGAAACCAGACGACGATATCGATCGTCTCGCCGACCCCGACCCACATCTGCCATCCGACGACAGCGATCTATCCCGCGAGGACCCGGAACACGGTGACACTGCCACAGCAGGTCCCACCGAGTCTGCCGCGACGGACTCCGGATCACCCCTCGGAGAGTCCGAGAACGGAAACCCCGAATGACCGTTATACCCCCTCGACGACCGATTTCGGCTGCAAAAAAGCACCGACACGGCATCGTCGTGCCGGTAGCGTCCCCGCCTGGCATCCGCGACCAGATGAAACGATCGAATACGCCCCTATGATGAACTAGTCGCCGGGTGTGTCCCCCACGGCAGGTGCCGTGGGGAGTGTACCTAGCGCATAGACTGTGTTGTGACCGGTGATCTCGCACGTGACGGTGTCGCCGAGTTCGACGCCAGCACGCTTGGCCCCTGGAATTGCGACCTGCCGGTAGGCCCGGTCGTAGCCGACCATCGACTCGTCGGTGCCGTCCTCGACAATCAACACATCCCGGTCGGCACCGACCATCGACTCGTAGGCCTCACCGACGACCGTCATCGTGAGGTCGGTCATCTCCTTCGAGCGGTCCTTCTTTGTTTGCCCGCCCAGCCCTTTCATCCCGTCGGCGTCGGTACCGGGGCGCTTCGAGAACCGCGTGATGTTTATTTTCTCCGGGCGGGTCTGACGAAGCAGCGAGAGAGACTGTTCGTGGTCGTGTTCGGTCTCGGTCGGAAAACCAACGATGAAATCAGTCGAGAGCGTCCACTCTTTGAGGTGTGCGTCGAAGGTCTCGACGACCTCGACGTACTCGGCGACGGTGTGCTGGCGGCGCATGTCCGCGAGCACCTCGTCGCTGCCTGACTGGACCGGTATGTGCAGGAAGTTGTAGAGATTTTTGTGGGCCGCAAAGACGCGGGCAAGTTCCTTGCGAACACCGTGGATCCCTTTGGGATTTGCCATCCCCACGCGGACGCGAAACTCCCCGTCGATCTCGGTACAGATGCGTTCGAGCAACTCCGGGAGGAGACTCTCGCCCTGGTTTCGATCCCAGCCGTAGACGCCCGTATCCTGGCCCGTGATGCGGATTTCGCGGGCCCCGGCGTGGACAAGCGCGCGGGCTTTCCGGACGTTCTCCTCGACGGGTGGGGATTCGATCCGGCCGGTCGCGTGCTTGGTGATGCAGTACGAGCAGTCGCTCATACACCCCCGCGCGATGGGGAGAATACCCACGACCCCGTCCACGACCGGATCGGTGTCCGGCGTCACGGTCGGACACTCGCCGTTGCGGACGTGTTCGGCTACCTCGTCCCAGTGGAGCACGTCGGCGTTGATGCCCGCATCGTGGAACTGCTCGCCCTGGGCCAGTGCCATACAGCCCGTGACGACCAGATCGGCCGGCGTCTCCGCGTCGAGTTCCCTTGCCCGTTCGAGCATGTTGCGCTCGGTCTTTTCAAGGACCGTGCAGGTGTTCAGGATTGCCACGTCGGCTTCCTGCGGAGAGCCCACCGGATGGTGGCCGCCGGCACGGAGTGCCCGCTCTATTTGCTGACTCTCACCCCGGTTGGAGGTACATCCGTACGTTTCGATGTGGTAGCGGGCCATATGTACGAAAGGGTGTGGGCGGACTAAAGCCCGACGTTTCCAGTAGACTTGTCTCCGCGCCTTCGCGGAGATCACTCCGCGGTCCAGTCGGGGTCCGAACAGGGCGGACTGCGGATATCGACGCCGTCGACGGGGACATCAGCACGGTTCCCCATCCCGTGGGGGACCCGCTGGAGTGACGTACAATTTGCCGGTGCTGATGACGTGTTCGTCCCCTGCGATCAGGAACGTGAGCGTTCCCCGGGCGACGTCGCTCGCCTGTCCGTGTTCGCGGGTGGGGGTGGTGGCCCCACGGTATGGAAGTGCTGGACGCTCATTTGCTCGCCGGCCGCCGCTCAACTTAATCAGTCCCACCGGAATCCACACGAGACCTGTTCGTTCGGCTCAAAAGACGCGGAGCTTGACCGACCAGAAATCCTGGAACGCCGAAGCCAGCGCCTCCTCCGGATCGCCGGTGGCGTCGGCGGTAGCCGTCTCGTCAGCCATGTGCATGAACTCCCCCAGCAGGGAGCGCTCGCCGACGACGTACAGCGTCTCGGTTTCGCGTTCCCCGATCGCCGCGCGACACCGCTCGAGATGGTCGTCGATCTGCTCGTCGCGCAGGCGTTCGAAACGCGCCTGCGAGAAGCCGCCCTTGGAGTGTTGACCTTTGAGTTGGCTGTCGAAGCCATGGAAGGCAGTCCGCTCGTCACCCCGGTAGGTTCCCATCGCGAACAGGTCCGACCGCACGAGTGCGAGCGTGTAACGACCCTCCGGCTGGAACCATTCCCGGTCGATCCGGAACCCCTCGTCCCACACTGTGAACGGATCCGGACTGCAGGGCGGGCGCAGGCCCGCGGCGATCAGGCCCGTATCGTCGGTCACCGCCAGACAGGGTGCACTCCGTGCCACCAGCACCGACCGGTCGCCGAAAGCCCCACGCAACGCCGGATCGAGGTCCCGTCCGTCCGGAACGAACGCGGTCAGCGCGCCCTGTGGCCCGGTCTCTACTGACTCCAGACGCGAGAGGACGGTATCGAGATGTCGGTCTGTCAGGCGCTCCTCGCGGCGAACCGAGACCGTCGTTTCCTCCGACCGGAGCCGTTCCACCCGGTCTTCCAGTTGCTCGATGCGGTCTTCGAGCCTGTTGACCCGGTGTTGTGCCTCCTGCCTGTCCGTGACGGCCTCGGCACGGCGTTCCTGCTCGGCCTCGAGTTGCTCCTTGAGTCGGTGCTTTTCACCTTCGAGTTCTTCGATCCGCTCTCTGAGTGCCGTCTTCCCGAGCAGGTCATCAAGCATCACGACGTAGCCGGGGACGGGTCGGTAATAAATTCGGCGGGTGCAACACCCCGCTGATCCGGGGATGCACAGAGCAGTTGCGTGACCTCTCTCAGCGACTGGCCGGCCGGGCAAGCGAAAGCAGTTGCCTGGCCCGGTCGGCTTTCGCGAGTAGCACCTCCTGAAGGGTGGGCGGGTTCTCGACGGTCGTTCGCTCAAGCACGTCTTCGGGAACGGCGAGAGTTCCCGCAGGGACCCCTGTCCGGCCGTGGACCGGCAGATGGACCGACCCGAGTTTCATAACGAGGGGGGTATCCGACCGCTCTATCCCCTCCCTTTCGGCGTACAGTTGCTCGTTGACCTGTTCGTGTTGCTGACGACATATCGTGGCCCGTTCTGCGTCGCTGGGTTCGACGTACAACCGCCCCAGGTAGTAGCCACGCGAAAACTGCTCGAACATGCGGTACGATACCATGTTATGAACTCACACATATAAGGAATGTGCAAAATTATTTTATAGTCGTGCATGTGTCGCGAAAGCACACGACCGTATGTGATGGGACTGTCCACCCCCGGTCGTGTCCGACTGTTATCCATATTTGACATATAACTCAGAATCAATAACCGGATCAGCTAAATTCGAACCGTAATCTCGGCTGTAAAACCGGGCAGGCCGGTTACGCGAGTTCTGTCCACCCGCTGACCGCAGGCGTCTCGACGAACACGACGATGTTGTCGCCAGCCTGCAACTCGGTGTCGCCCCGCGGTATCACGTACTCCCGGTCCCGCGCGATCGCTCCGATAACGAACTTACCGCTGATATCGGCGTCGAGTTTCTCGATCGGACGTCCGATCAGATCGCTTCCCTCCTCGAGTTCTATCTCCAGAACCTCCGCCTGGTTGTGTTTCACTACACTGATATTCTCGGCCGGACTGGTGAAGCTGAACCGCAGGATCTCTTCGGCGGTCACCTGTCTGGGATTGATCGCGACGTCGATGCCTATCTCCTCGAACAGTGTGACGTACTCGCCGCTCTCGACGGTGGTCACGACCCGATCGCACCCGATTCGTTTGGCCAGTACCCCACTCAAAAGCGTCTCCTCGTCGGATTTCAGTGTGACCACAACCGTATCAGCCTTGTCGACGTGCTTGCGCAACAGAAACTCGGTGTCTGTCGGGTCGTGTTCCATCACGACCGTCTCCGGCAACTCCTCGGCAAGCTGGCGGGCGCGATCGTGGTCGTGTTCGATGAGTTGCGGTTTGAGTCCCCGTTCTTCGAGTAATCGTGCCGTGTGGTACCCGACTTCGCTGCCGCCGACGATGACGATATCGTCCGCGCTGTCGGGCGTATCTTCCAGTGACAGGTCGATCGCAAACTGCTGAACGCTCTGGGGACTTCCGATCACGACCGTCCGGTCACCTGCCCGAATCGTCGTCTCTCCGGTTGGGATGATCATCTCCCCGTCCCGGAGCAGTCCCGCGAAGGTCAGCGACTCGAAGCGGTCGGCCTCGGCGATGGTCTGGCCGGTGATCGTCCCCTCATTGCTGATCTCGAACACGGCCATCTGGACGATTCCGCCTGCAAAGGGGTCGACGTCGATCGCTGCTGGCAACCCCAGCACCCTGACAATGTTCTCCGCGGTCAACAGATCCGAGCAGACGACAAAGTCGGCATCAAACGCCGTTTGATCGCGCTCCCACGTCGTGAGATACTGGATGCTCTTCGTCCGGGCGATCGTGAACGGCTCACCGAGCGTCTTGGCTGTCCCGCAGGCGACGAGATTCGCCCGATCGTCGTCGGTGCAGGAGAGGAATAGGTCCGCTTTGCCGGAGCCGGCTTCCTCCAGATCCGGCAGCGACGTTCCGTCCCCAACCAGCGTGAGAACGTCTAACTCGTACTGCAGGGCCTCGACCCGCTCCGGATCTGTATCGAGTACGACGACATCGTGTGCCTCCGCCAGCTCCTCAGCGATGGCTGTCCCCACCTGTCCGGCACCGATGATGACCACACGCATACCGTCTATCATCGGTCCGAATCACTAATCGGTTTCCTCTCGGTCTGGATCACTCCATCCGGCAGTAACACGTCTCGACAGGTTTAACAGAAAACTCGCCGATGCGTAGGTATGGCCCTTCTGAGTGATGTCTGGGGGATCTATCGCCAAGCACTGCCTGTTCTGGTCGTCGCGCTCGGTGGTGGGCTTTTTTCCGGCGTTATCCTCGAGGGGATGGTCGAGAGCGTCACGACGTTTACAGGGCTGTTCGTGATGGTGCCGGTGTTTCTCGCGACCCGTGGGAACGTCTACGGGGCCCTCGGCAGTCGGATCGCGAGTGGCCTCCACCAGGGGTTGATCGATCCGGTGTTCAGACGCGACGAACGACTGCTCAACGCCGTCTTCGCCTCGTTTATCAACGGAATCGGGATCTCCGTTCTCATCGGTGTTCTCACGTGGTCTGTCCTGCTGGTGCTTGGCTGGCAGCCCGCCCCCCTCTCTCACCTGGTCGCAATCATGTTCGTTGCAGGCGTCCTGACCTCCCTGGTGATGATTGTGGGGCTGCTCGGATTGATCTTCCTGGGTTTCAACCGAGGGTACGATCCGGACAATCTGGTTGGACCTATCGTGACCACGCTGGGTGATGTCTTCGGAATGCTCTTTCTGTTACTCGCGGTGACACTTGTCGAGGTGACGGCCACATGAGCGGTACAGGCCAGCGTTCACTGGGAACGTGGAACTGGCGTCGGATCGTACGCAACATGTTCCCGCTTTTGATCGTTCTCAGCGGTATCGTTCTGTGGGCTGGGATCACGCTCGAGCAGGCCCGGGAACTACTTGACGAGTACCGGATTCTGGCTGTGATGGTTCCCTCGATGGTCGGGATGGGGGGGAATCTCGGAGCGATCCTCAGTTCGCGTCTCTCCACCCGGTTTCATCTGGGCACCACGGAGTTGGACCCCCGCGATCGGGTGTTGTGGGCGAACGTCGGTGCGATCCTCGCGCTCGCGCTCACGCTCTTTACCACACTGGCGATCGGTGCCTACGGATTCGGATTGCTCATCGGCTCGACGGTTACGCTCGGTCAGTTACTCCTTATCTCGGTCCTGAGCGGGCTGTCGCTCGCACTTATCGCAATCGTCTGCAGTTTCCTCGCCACGTATCTCTCCTACCGACTCGGTGTGGATCCGGACGATACCACCATTCCGATCGTAACGAACGTGGTTGACGTGTTCGGGATGCTCATTTTCATCGGCGTCGCTACGCTCGTTCTCGAGTTCTAACCCTCGGATCAGGCACTTTGCAACGCCTCATGGAGTTCCTGTGTTGCGTTCCAGGTCCCCCGGAGGATGAGAACGTCCCCCTCCACGATCGGTATGCTGTCCTCCGGGTAAAAGAGCCATTCGTCGGTGGGACGATGGATTGCGATGATCGTACTCCCGGGATACTCCTCCAGCACCGCTCCCACGTCGGAACCAGCGAGTCGACTCTCGGCAGCGACACGGACCCGCCGGACTGCAACGTCGCTCTCGCGGACGGACTCCGAGATGACGGGGTGTGTTTCGATGTCCCGTAAAATCCCCTCGGTGATCTCCAACGCAGCGTCGCTTATCGTCTCCGCGCCGCTTGCAAGACGGAGCAGCCCGCGCAACCGAACCGGATCGTCCATCTCGCCCGCAGCCCGCAGCGCCCACGCTTCGAGTCGTTCCTGCAGCGCATCGACCTCGACCTCCAGGGAGTGGACTTCCTCTGCAAGCTCCGTGTCGTCGGAGAGGACGCTGGCGTAGGCCAGGTCGACGGAGAGTTCACTGACGTTTTTCATAAGTACAATCGTGTCGACAGCCCTGGAGAGATCCGATATCTCCGAGTCTGGCTCCGCCGGGAACTGGTACTGCTTTCCGGTCATCTGCTCGTAGACGTCACTGACACTGCCCTCGGCGCCGCGAAGCAACAACACGTCCCCAGCATCCACGGTCGTCTCGGCGTCCGGATTGAGTACCCACTCGTCGTCGTCACGGAGAGCGATGACGCGAACGCCAGTCTCGGTTTCGAGATCGACAGCCCCCAGGGTCCTCCCGGCGTACGAGGACTGCTCTGTGAGCGTTGCCCGGGCCAGTACCTCCATCGCCTCGGGTAGTGCGGCCCGTATCGCGCCCGGGAGCTCCATCTCTCCGAGGACCACACCCGCCACGTCACCCGCCGCCTCGCTTATCTTCTCGGTCGCCCCGACGATCCCCAGTACCGGCGCGAGCCCCCTGGCGTCGTCGGGTCTTCGGCCCGCCATGAGCAGATTCATCCGGGCCTGCATCTGTAGCATATCCATCTTGATCTCGAGTTCGAGGATCTCCCTGGCGAGGTCCTCACTGTTGTGCAAAAGCGCCGAGTACGCGAGATCGACGATGAGTTCGGAGCTGTCTTTCATTTCGATCAACAGGTCCTTCACACCGACGGGCTCGTATTCGACCGTCTGCGTGTCAGGGTCCACGTCGAAATCCATGTATTCAGGTACTTTCGACTCGGATTTCACTCTGTCGCCTCCCCGGATAGCTCCTCACGTTCAGAACCCAGTGACCACAACCGCCAGCCGAATGCTCACATCGAAAAGCACCAGATAGTTGTGTACCGAGGCCGCAACCGTGACGGTACCAAAAAGCGCCAGGAAGATGCTCGCGTTTCGCTCCGAGAGGGTAACCCATCCGACAACGAGCCACAGCATCGCGAGAAACTTGACGAGATACAACCCGGCTGCGGCACCAAACGTTGCAACTGCCGCCGACACGACCGGATTCCCCTCCTCGAGCCCGACCCCCAGGCCGGCCAGGGTGAGGATAATGTCGGCCACCGTCGAAACGAGAATCACCGCCCACAGGCCAACGTGTGTGTTCGTCAGTTGCTGTTCTTGCACCACCCACGACAGGCGACCCGAGCCATCGCGGCTCATCGTCGTACTTTCTGTCCAGAGCTACCTGAATCTATCCCCGGCGTCTTCGTTCTGTCGGCCACACAGCCGGGGCCACTTAGCCGATGAACTCGTTGCTCCGCCAGTCGACTCCGCCCTCGCCCTGTTCGTCCGACGGCTCCTCCGAGACGGTCACCGACGCCGGGACCTCCTCGCCGTCGACAATCCTGACAGCTTTGATGTCCTCTGCCGTTGCGGCGACGGCTGTGAGCGCCCCTTTCTCAGAACGCCGGGCAACCTCACAGAGAACCTCGAACATCTCGTACTGAAGTGCCGTGTTCTGGAGTACAGTCTCCCGGTCGCCTTTGAAACAGGCGTACTCGACGAGCTCTGATTCGATCTCCTCTTCCTCTTCGAGCTCCCCCCACTGCGGGCCGCCGCCGCGGTTTGGACCCCCTGGTTCGGCGTCGGGATCCTCCTCGTACACGCGATTCTCCGTGACGCTCGCTTTCAGCTGTGCTGTCGGCGTGTACTTGCTGATGCTGTCGTCGGCCGGTACCGCGCTGATTATCAGCGTGTTGTTCCGGCGAGTGATATCGATGCTTTCGATTTCGGCCGGCAGCTCCGGATCGTCGAAGTAATCGTACACGTCTTCGAGCGGCAGTTCCAGTGTCGAGTGAAGTCTGTATACGCGGCTGGTCATGATTTAGGGTGCTGTGGTTGTTTGTCGGGCCTGCCCTCGCAACGAGCAACTACTTCATGTTACGGACCCCATCTATATAGGACCTGCTCTTTTACTATGTTTGTCTCTCTCTTGCACATTTTGGGTGTATCTCACCCGATCCGATCCCGGAGATATCCCCCGGATCGACGCGCAGGTCCCCCTCGGTCACGCGTTTCAAGTAACTTCGCCCCCTATACTAGCTTGAATGACTGAAAACAGTGAGTACGACGTTGCAGTCATCGGCGGTGGGCCGGCAGGTCTCTCGGCGGCCCTGTACACGACCCGACTCGGCCACAGTACCGTCATGATAAACAGAGGCGGCGGGCGCGCGGCGATGATGCAGGATACGCACAACCTCATCGGTGTGACCGAAGATACCGCCGGAATGGAGTTTCTCCAGACCGGCATCGAACAGATCCAGGCATACGGTTCGGAGTATGTGCGTGACACGGTGACAAAAGCCCAGCGGACCGAGGACGATCGGATCCATCTTACCGGCGGTGACATCTCTGTGACCGCCCAAAGGGTCGTCCTGGCTACCGGCTTCAGTGACGGTCGACCGGACCCGCCCGCCCCTCGAACCGCGAGAGGTCTCCACTACTGTCTGCACTGTGATGCGTACATGTTCGTTGACGCTCCCGTCTACGTCATGGGGACGGACAACAGTGCGGCCCACGTCGCGATGATCATGCTGAATTTCACCGACGATGTCGATGTCCTTCTGGACGGCGAGAAACCGGCCTGGGACGACGAGACTGACAAACAGCTCAGGGCCCACCCGATCGACATCGTTCCTGAGGAGGTGACCGGTGTCGAGAACGGTGACGACGGCTGGCTCGAAGCGATGGAGTTTGCTGACGGCACCCGACGGACCTACCGCGGCGGCTTTGCCCTCTACGGGTCAGAGTACAATACGGACCTCGCGGAGCAACTGGGCTGTGAACTGAACGACGACGGCACTATCTCCGTCGATGACCACGGACGCACCAGCGAGGACGGCGTTCTCGCGGTGGGTGATATAACCCCGGGTCACAATCAGGTGCCTGTCGCACTCGGCCAGGGTGCAAAAGCGGGTCTCGCAATCCACTACGACCTCCGTGAGTTTCCACGCTCACCCGAGGCGATCCAGGCCGACGGATCCGTCGACCCCGACGAGGTACCCGGTATTTCCGATGCGCTCCGGGAACGTGCCCGCAAACACGAGTCAAACGTCGCGCTCGATCCCAATCTCGCGGACGATTAACACCGGAAACGGCCACGGGTCGCGTCTTTCGGGAAATGGTCGGTCGTGATACGGTCGGTTGTACGTCAGTTCCGGAATTCGCCGGAACGCTCGGTGAAGTACCGGTAAACCGTTACAACCGACCGTATGAGAAACCGTCTCACAGGGGCTGTGACTAATTTCGGCGGTGTCGCGTGTTCTGACACAGCACAGTTGTACCAGTGTGGCGGAAAGACTCCCAGCAGTCAGTATGAAATGCTTCGACCGGGCACCACAGCAGCGTTTTTAATACACAGACGACCGAACAGCGAAGAGATGACCGGGCAAAATCGTGACGAACGGATCCACAACCTGGATGTGACCGTCTGGGTCGGCAAAAACGGAATCGAGGCGGTGGCCGAGGAACTGGCCGACCAACTCGCGGACAGAACTCTCGTAAAGGTCAAGTTCCTCCGGGCGGCACGGGGCAAACGCGACACGGAGACACTCGCCGTCGAGTTGGCCGGTTCCGTGGGCGCGACGGTGGTCGAGACGCGGGGACACACCGCAGTGATCGAACGGTGATCATCAGTTTTATGATACCGGGCCAGACCGGGCCAGTCACGGACCAACTGGACGATATCGGCGTTCCGTACGCGGGCGCGGCGGCCGACATTGCGATCTTTCTGGGCAGTTTCATCGCCCTCTCTATCGCGGGCCGAATCCTCCTTACGCCACTGTTCAATCGGGTGGCAACAGCACGTGGACTCGACGCCCACGCCCGCCGGCCGCTGAAGAAACTGCTCAACTTCGGCATCCTCTTTGTCGCAATCTCTGTGGCCTTTGGACTGGCAGGTTTCGGAAGCTTCCTGCAGTCGCTCGCCACAATCGCCGCCGCCGCGACGCTGGCGATTGGTTTTGCATTACAGGACGTCATCCGTAACTTTGTCGCGGGCATTTTTATCTTCACCGACAAGCCATTTCGTATCGGCGACTGGATCGAGTGGGGCGACAACGCTGGCTCCGTCGAGGACATTAGCCTCCGGGTTACGCGTGTCCGGACGTTCGACAACGAACTACTGACAGTCCCAAACGGCCAACTCATGAGCGGCGTAATCAAAAACCCCGTCGACGGCGACAGACTCCGAGTAAAGTTTGTCTTCGGGATCGGCTACGACGACGATATCGAGCGGGCGACCGATATCATCCTTGAGGCGGCCGAAAATCACGAGGACATCCTCGAGGATCCGGCGCCGTCAGTTCGGTTGATCGAACTCGGTGACTCCTCGGTGGGGTTACAGTCACGCGTCTGGATCTCTGACCCGAACCGTGCGGACTTCGTGCAGATCCGTGGCGAGTACGTCCAGACCGTCAAGCAACGCTTCGACGAGGAAGACATCAATATCCCGTACCCCAACCGAACCATCGGTGGCGGCCTGGAACTGGAAACCGTCGAGGGGATTGTCGAACCGACGACTGACGACTAACGACCCGCGATCTGTTCCGCTTCGTCGTCTGCATGGCTGCTCGGCATCCCGAGGCCCCGACAGGACGGTACGCACCACAGGACTGCAGGTGACTTATCACAACAGCAACACTGCTGTGCGGGTAGACGTCAGAAAATGGACAGTCGGGATTGCCCGGCGTTCAGACGCGGATAGTCCCGCGCGCCTCCTCCACCCCGCGACCCCACGAGCGACGGATGTCCGGAGGTCCGCTGCTCGCTTCCGCGCCTGGCGGGGTACCACCAGTTAACCGGCCGCGAACACCCCTGCAGGTGTCCCCGACCGGACCTCCATCCCCGTGGGACGAGGATTCGACGTTGGCTTACGGGGTCCGCACCCGTCTGACCGGACGCCCCTGCTGTTCGGTCCCACTTGAGGCCACACGTGGCAGGGAGCGGGGCCTAACCGCCCGACCTAGTCCAGACGCATCTACCAGACTACCCCATAAGGGCCTTTCGGAACTGACCACAACCACCCCCAGACGACCCATCGAACCTTCCGCGGAAAGCCTGAACCGGGACGTGTTTTATCATACTTTCACCTCCCTGGGGAGGAGTTCCAACTGGAGCCTCGGTCGGTCGTCAGGGTACGACCCTGCCACCGAGAAGCCCGCACGAACGAGCGTCTACCGCTCGATTCCAGCGGACCGGCTGCCCGACGCCGAAACACCCACATACCTGCCACCTGTACGATGGGTATGGATATCGCAGGCACAAAAAAGAAAATCCAGCGCGCCACGAAAGTCGCCGAGGAGAGCTACAAGAAGATGAACGAGATGATGGAGAAGATCCAGCAGTTACAGGAGGATCTGGCGACGACGAGCACGCAGGTCGATCACATGGAGCACGACCTCGCCGAACAGCGGGCCCTGCTGGAGGCCATCGCCGATCAACACGGGCTCGATGTGGACCAACTTCTCGAGGAAGCTGACCTCCCTGCCGGGCCAGACGCGGCCGATGGATCCGAGACGGCATCCGATACGAGAGAGATGGCTACGAGCAGCCCCTCCGCATCCGAAGAGTAACCCCTCCAGGTCTGGTCAGTAGTCGTATCGAACCGTCGGAACCGATACGTGGAAGCCGACCGTCCCGGTTATTTCCGATACCGTCTGTTGCACTCAATCATGCCTGATTCGTCCGTACTTCGCTGAAATAATAGATATTGATATAAAAGCGCTACATGGATTGACCCCATCCTTTAGTATCTGGTGGGGCGTCGAAAGAGTCATACTGTTGATTGTAACTGATCTACGATATTCGCCACCACGCGGTGACAAAATTCCTGAAAGACGTACAGCCAACAGTATCAGTTACCGTGTGGGATCATCGTACGAGCAGATACTGGCGCGCCGATACACCGCGTTCGAAAAAATCACGGGATATCTCCGTGCCACCCTCAGCCGGCCGTTTTTATCCCCGACAATCGAACTGTCGGTATGACCGACTGGGAAACACTCGATAAAGCGGTCGCTTACAGGTGTGAGGGGTTCGAGATAATCAACGAACGCGTTCGTCTGCCAGACGGAACCGATACGGAGTTTGATTATCTCTCGGAGACCGAAAGCGTGGTTATACTACCCTTTACCCCCGATGGCGACGTAGTCGTTATCGAGGAGTGGCGACATGCAGTAACGCGGAATAACCGCGGACTGCCCGCAGGCAGCACGGAACCGGAGGAACGTCCCGAAAGCGCGGTCAGACGGGAATTAAACGAGGAGACCGGATACGACGCCGGTAAAATAGAGCACCTCGTGACGGTCGAACCGGCAAACGGCTTCTCCGATGCAGTTTTTCACTACTACGTGGCCAGCGAGTGCGAACGGACAGGGTCCCAGCAACTCGACGACGACGAGACGATCACCGTCTCGACTGCGGCCTTCGAAAACCTCGTCGAAGGGGTCCGGGACGGTACCATCCGGGATGGGCGGTCTGCGTTTGCCCTCCTGTATTACGAACTGTTTGGTTGATACGGTCGGTTGTAAGTCAGTTCCGGAATTCGCCGGAACGCTCGGCGAATCACCGGTAAACCGTTACAACCGATCGTATGACTTCGGATCGAGTTTACTGGCGCGGAGATGGTACCGGTCCGCTACCGCACCGTCAGCCCGATGTGTGCTTCGCTGAGACCTCGCCGCCTTTCGAACAATCAAAAACGGCGTGAGTCGGTGGTGACGACGCGTCATGTCTGTGTCTCCCAATCCAGGAGGTATGCCCTCGGAAAACACAGATGGCGACCACATATAGCGCTAACCGCCACTCCGTGTGGTGGTCGACTCCACGCAGGGTGGTGTGTCGCTCGATGAGGCCATTCACATCCGTCGGTCACGATGTCAGCGTGGGCGAGCGCTGCTGAAAATTAACAATTATTCTCGATTACGCTGTCACATGCGCGTTATCTGAGCTGGATTTTCTATACGCTTCATAAATTTTAAGACATATGGATCAGATTATTTATTTGTGCGACGAAGAACGTTCGTAACGGCGACTGGTACAGCGGTTGTAGCTACACTCGCAGGCTGTTCTGGTGGTGGCGGCGACGATGGTGGTGGTGGTGGTGGTGGTGGCGATAGCGGGCCAGAGGGAGTCGCGGAGGCTTATGTGAGCGCACTGGATAGTGCCGATCCTGACCAAATCGAGAGTGTCATCCATTCCGAGAGTGAGCTCTCCGAGGAGTACAGTTCAGAAGAAACGGTGGCTCTGTTAGAGGAGATAGATTTCTCTCTCGACAGCACAGAGGTGATCGAACAAGGAGACGAAATGGCAATCGTTGAAGCAACCGTAACCACCTCCGGAATGGGAGAAGAGCAAACCGAAACGCAGGAGCTAGAGCTGCGGAAAGAAGACGGCGATTGGAAGGTATACGCCGAAGGCTCTGTGGGCGGCTGAGAGATTAGTTCTGCGGGGTGGCTCACCCCCGGGCTGACCGGTCTCATCGGGGGTAAAAGGAAACGATGGTGTGTCTATTATACTCAGTACCTCACAAAGCGTTCGGTACTGATTAACCGCAACCGCAGACGAAAGTGGCTGTCGGCGCAGATTGGGTGTGAGTGGTCGACTGAACAAACAACAGCTGGTCGATAGTGTCGAGTCGGCGGCTGATCGCCGACGACGACAGTGTTGCCACTGCGAGGTCGGAGGTTCCCGGTCGAAACCTATCGAGTGAACCGATCGTCTGGTGGCTTGTTTGTCGGAACCTCACGTCTCATCGACAGTGCGTTCCACGCTGCACGAGTCACCATGCGAATGAATTCCTCAAACGGCCACCACCAGAGGCGACGCCTGCCTCGATTTCCACCTGCTCGGGGAGGAGTTCAAGCGTGTACTCTTCGAGCAGTGTGTTTCCAGCCGCCTTGACCGTGCTCAGGTCGAATTTCGTATCGAGGTTAGAGGATGTCGTTGCCTGACGGACTGTCTTCACTGCGCTCACAGAGTGTGGATATCGAGGTCCCGTCGGTGGCCGCGCCGACGAGGACCTCGTAGATATCCGCTGGATCGATCTCTGCATTTTCACCAAGAGTCACACCGAACGCACCGGTGAGTGTGTTGACGAGAAAGTTAAGAAGCTGGTCTTCGTGGATTGTACTGTCCGCTTGGGGTGCTTGTTTGATCACAACTCACTAAGCGGACGTCTTCAACTAACGAGTTTTGTGAGGTACTGATACTTGCTCAACAATGCCGGCGGCGATCACACCGCTGATGCTCACCATCGAGTTCGGCACAGAGCGTGTGGGACTGTCGGCGGCCGACTACGTGAGCACCGCAGTCCTCGTCAGCACGGCGGCGAGTCTGCTGACGCTGACCGGGTTGATTGCGCTGTTGCAGTCCGGGATGGTGCTGTAGCCGTCAGTCAGGGTCGCCTGACTGGTCAAGACGAGATTTCAACAGCGACGCCGCGCCGCCAACGCCAGCGAGCGCAGCGGGAACGCCGAAGCCGGGTCCGCCGTCGTCCGCGCTGTTGCCCGCTTCAGTGGCCTCGCCGTCGTCACTGGTCTGGTCGTCGGTGTCTGTCGGTTCGTCCGTCTCGTTTGCAGACTCACTGTCGTCACCAGTCGAGTCAGTCGTGCCGTCGTCCGCTTCCGTGTTTGTACTCTCTTCGTCCGTCGAATCGGAATCGCCGGCCGTGTCGTCGCTATCGTTCGTCTGCTCGTTGCTGGCCTGTCCGTCAGTCTCGACGTTCACGCTCGTCGTCGTTCGGAATTGCGAGCCGCTGTCGGTGATGATACGCAGGGTAACGGTGTACGACCCCGTCTCGCTGTAGGCGTGTGTCGTCGATGTACCGGTGGCAGTCGTGCCGTCACCGAACTCCCAGAGGTACGCAATCACCTCGTCGATGCCGCCGGTCGAGTCACCACCATCAAAGGTAACTGCCTCCCCGGTGGCAGGGGTCTGTGCGGACGATTCGATGCGCGGCGCGGCAACGATTGTCTGGCCGAACTCGCTCACGTCTTCCCCGTGTATACTCCGGCGGTGGAACTCGATGATGTCCTGTATCGCTGGCCGTGGTGTGTGTCCAGCGTCTTCGTAGACGCGGAACTGGGCCTCGATGCCAGCGTCGCGGTAGGCCTGCTGGCAGGTCGGAAATCGGTCCGTAATCATCTCCTCGCCGTACACGTCGAGTGCCAACTGCCGCAGGTCGTCGTCGGTCCAGGCGTCGTCGAACGGAATCGTGTCGTTGGTGTCCTCCTCACCCATGTACAGCAGTTGGTTGACGTCTGAGAGTGCTTCCAGATTCGGTGTCTCACCGATGAGTTCCTCTGCGTTTGCGAGTCCGACGTGGTAGGGGAGTTCGCGGCCGTCGTAGCGCTCGTGGGGCAACAGTGCCATGCCGTTGAGGCCGCCGGCGGTCACCGAGATGACCTCCTCGGGGTGGAGTACGGCAAATCGGTCGACGAAATTCCCCGAGGCGGAGAATCCGTTCAGCATGACCCCTTCGTCGGAAACTGGATAGCCGCGGTCGCCGAGGCGGCGTCGGGCGTGTTCAATCATCCGGATGAGCTGGCGGTCGACCCGTTCGAGCGGGCCGCTGTCTATCTCCATCGTCGTATCGTCGAGTTGGTGGACGTAGTGAGTCCCGTCGACCGGGTCACCACGTGGCCGGGGAAAAACTGGAACGAGAAGCGGTGCAGCCAAGCTGTCCGCAATGTCCCGTGAGAGGCCGCCACGCGCAGTATCCTCGCCCGCTCTGCGGTGTTGCTCGAAGTCGTTGGTCGCCGTGCCTGTGTTCGTCGGCTCGACGACAAGCGGTTTGGGGTCACCGTCGTCAGCTGTCGTGGGTGCGTAGAGGTAGTACGGATACTCGAACCCTGCCTCGGGGTCGGCTCCGACTAGTTGTGGCTCGAAGCCACTGACGACCGTCGTGTCTTCGTCGACGCTGATTCTGGCTTCGCGTTTGATGAGGCGGCTTCCCCCATCGGCAGGATATAATCGCGCGCTCAGCGTCTGCTCTCCGGTGAGTCCTCCCGAAATACGGATAGTTACATCCTCGTGAACGCCAGCAGACAACGCGACATCGTTCAGCGGCTCCTCGTCAAAGATGACAACCCTGACATCGATACTCGCCTCGACGCGCTGGACAACAACAGACAGGCCATTGGACTGCTGGTCCTCGAAGGTGAGCGAGACATCAGCGTGCTCCTCGGCTCGTACCGTCTCAATCAACGAGACTGACGCCGCGAGCGAGAGGCCGCCGGCAGCCAGTGCATCGCGACGACTCAGTTCGTTATCCGTCATGACTATCCTGTCGTAGTCCAGAAAGTAATTAAACGATACTGTTCGCGTGTCGCGTGTGTTACAGTTTGTTCTACTGTAGATTAAATCTTGAGTAGAAATTATCAGCCCTTGAAGAGAGGACCGTCTGTCAGCCCAGCGCCGCCTCGATTGCGTCGAGCACCGGGCCGGAGGCAATCTCGTCGCTCCACTCCACCGTCGCGCCGTCGACAATCATACAGAAAGTGACTGTTTCGTGGCGTTCAGGCAGCACTCTCTCGACTCGTTCGGGAAGTAACGATAATCTCACCATAGACAACCTCTGACGATTCAGTACCGTGGGACAGACTGAAGTCCATGTCCCTGCAAACGGCAGCATGGTCACCAGAGATGCTGGTATGAGCACCGAGGTATTAGTTGTCGGTGGTGGCCCGGGTGGATACGTCGCGGCCATCCGGGCCGCCAAGCTCGGCCACGA
>JAQCMX010000199.1 GCA_028274885.1 Haloarculaceae archaeon | reverse complement strand
ATGGGGACAGTGTCGCTGGTCTCGTCGTCCTCGCTTGCAACGGTGATCGGGATCTCCGTTCTAACGTCCCCGGTCGTCTCGTAGGTGTAAATGATGGTTTCGGATTCCTGCCCAGCGAGCGTCAAGCCCTGTTCAGTGTGTTCGACGGTGTCGTCTATCGAAAACTCGATATCCTGGGTTCCTTCGAGCGTTCCCGTATTTTCGACGGTGACCTCGATCGCCACGGCCACCCCCGGCGTGACGTGTTCGGGGACGTGAGTAATCTCGATCTCGAACGTCGCCGGTGCCTGTTCGACTGTTCCATCCGTTGAAACGTTCTCCATGGGTGTTGCTACCACGAGCTCGTGATCCCCGACATCCTCCGCCGAGGTATCCCACGCCAGATCCACCGACTCGGACACTCCGGCCTCGAGTTCGACCTCGGAGGTGTCGACAGCCTCGTTTCCCCGCTGCAGTGATACCTCTCCGACCGCATCGCCGTCGGATGCGTTTTCGATCATCACGGTCACCGTCAGCGTCTCGCCTGCCTCGACGGGCGCGCTCGTCTCCGCTACGCTGACGGCAAATTCGGCGTCAACCTCGTCTGTCATCGGCCGGATCTACGAGCACGTGGGCAAAATAGGTTCCCCTGGTAAACAGCCTCGAACCACCGCGCCCGAGGCTTTTCTAATTTCTTCAGCCGTGCGATAGCACTGCCTGCTCGGCAAGCGAGCGGGATTCGGTTTGGCGGCTTACACGCCCCGATCCGGACAGACGCACCAACAAAACCTGTGGTTGGGTTTTGTGAGTCCGGTAACCCGATTCGTTACCGTCGATTTTCGCCCTCTCGCGCCATGCAATGTTCACCGACGCATTTCGGTCAGCGTGGTCTTACACCACGTCACACTCGTCGTTCGTACACCGGAACCGCCGCCCCTGCCGATACCCACGCTCACCACAGCACGAACACGTCTTCGAGTTATACTAAGTGTCCACCGTGTCCGTCGGAATCTCTCGCCACGTTGGTTTGTACGGGGTGAATTTCTCGAACTTGTGGAACGGGAGTTTGTGCAATCGGCGGTTCATATACGTCCCGTACTTGACTTCGTCTCGGATACCTCTCACATCCTCGAACACGATAACCGGGTTCGAGAACTGCTCTGCGAATTCCATGACAGCACGGGAGAACCGATGCAACACCCACTTGGTGAATCGCTCTTTTTTGTTACGAGTTTCTGGTAGATGCTCGTCTTGCCCTGTTCCTGATACCGAGTGGCAATAGTGTGGTAGCATTGGCGTTCCTGCTTGACCCGTCCATAGTCGAGGACGAGCGTGCCCTTTGTCCGAACCGTCGTGGTCGAGAGCTGTGAGTGCGACGTTACGCTCGTTGATATCTACCCGACTACAGTCCGTACTCGGTGGCGTCGACTTGCCGCTATCAGGGTCATCCTGTTCGTGCCACCGGTCAAGAAGTGACTGGTAGAAATCCCACGTTTGGAGGGCTTTGCCGACGACCCCACACTCGTTGTTCCGCAAGAAGTCGTTGCGGTCAACCTCTCGTTGTATCTCGGTGCGAGTGTGGCCTTGTTGTTTGAGGCGGATGGTCTAGTTAGACCGGATGCTGTTTTTGAACCCGGCTCTGCTGACTCTCCAGTAACCAGACCGGACAGAAGATAAATTTGTGCCGAAGTATTTACTGTGACCCGGAATCAAGCAACGAACAACCGGATCTGAGGGGGATGGATGCTATAATCGACCTGACCGAGGACAGGGATCACGACATTCTCCGTTCGGCGTCGACAGGGGGACTGTTCGGTGGGACACTGCTCCACGACAAGCCAGTTGGTTCGTATCTCAAACCCGACGAACGGCCAGCCTACGTGCTTCGAAACAAAAGGAGCGGCCTGCAGATTACGGGTAGGTCCACGGAACGGACCTACGAACCCGACGACGGGTATCAGGCACTCGCGCTCGTGACAAACGTTCGGCTGCTGGTTGTCCTCGGACAGGACAGCGGGGACGGGCAACACTCTGTTCGGCTCGAAACGGTCGTCCAGACCGGCGTCGAAAGTGGGCGGTTCCGAACGAACGTGTTGACCGTCGAAACCCTCGACGGAGCGACGTGGCGATTCCCCTGCCGGGGTGATCCGTCGGCCGCTGCTGAGTACATTGACGCGGTGGCCCAGTGCTGGGTGAGCGCCCAACGACTACTGGACGACGCTGAGAGCCAGATCCAGCAGGCCAGCGAACGACTCGCAGCTAATGAGCCAGCAGACGCCATGGCAGCTGTCGAAGCCACACCCGAGACCCTCGAGACAGCCCGAACCCACGCCAGGGATGTCGGGGCAATACTGGCCGAGCAGGTCGACGAGCGTGCCGCTTCGCTCGAACCACAGGTGGCTGCAGTCCATCGAGCCGCCTACGCACAGCGAGGCGGGCAGGTACACGCCCGCGCACAGAACGCCTGGCAGGCTGGCGACTACAAGGAGGCCGCAAACGCGTACGACCTGGCGCTTGCGGCCTACGAAACGGCCTACAACGAGGCAGGGAACACCCCCGCCGATTCGGTGCTGAGCCGGCGGATACGCGGGGCAGCCGGCGAACAGGAACTGCTCCGTGTGGGACCCCGCATGGATGCGGACACCATCCGATATCGTGCCGCACAGATCGACCGTCCCCAGGAGGCGGCACAGCGGTGGAAGCTTGCCTTCCAGGCCTACCGTGATATCCTCGAACTTGTCTGGGGGACCGATTCTTCCTCGTTCGTAGCCGACAGTGACCGGATCCGGCAGCGCGCACAGACATCCGCTGACGCGGCGATCGAGGGGTTCATCCAGGCCGGCGACCAGTGGCTTCGCGCGGGTGACAAACTCGCAATCGACGGACAACGAGACCAGGCCAAGCAGGGCTACGAACAGGCCCGGAGCCAGTTCGAACGCGCAAACCAACTCGCCCGTGAGGTTCGGCCAGACCGGGTGGATGACATCCAGGACCGCCTGAACACGGTTTCGGATCGGCTCGACGGGGCCGTCCCCGACGAGCAACCGGAAACCGACCGAGCCACCACCGACGCGACCCCGGAACAAGACACCGATCCGGAGGGCCGGGAACTAACCGGCCGTCTGGACGAGCCGGGCCAAGATCAGAGTGACTCGGGCGAAACGGGGCCACAGACCGAACCCCGGGAAGGCGTCTCCCCGGATGGGAAGGGTTCCTGGTCTGACCCCCAGAAGGGGGACCAAACACCGGGGGACACAGAGGGCCGGGCGTCGGCGGCTGCGGTCCGTGGGGATCTGACGACACTGACCGGAGATGGCCTGAGTGCACTCGTCGCGGATCTCTGGGAGGCCAAGGGGTGGTCCACGACCGTTTTCAAAACGACCGGCGAGGCCGTATACGACATTCTTGCAGTCCAGCAAGACCCCGAGTACCGGATGCTGCTCTGGGCACCCGATCTGTCTGATCGTGACCCGCTCGGTTCGACGATGATCGAACGGTGTGCGGCCGTGCGAGACAGCAGCGACGGGGCTGACAGCGCGACACTGGTGACGAACGGATCGATCAGCGAGGCCGCGAGCGAGCGTGCGCGGGAACTTGACCTCAGGGTCCTCGGACTGAACGAACTCACAGAACAACTCCTCTCGGAGGGTGTCCGGGACCGGGTTCGGACTGCGGTCGAACAGGACCGAAAGCGCTGAGATCCTCATAAAGGTGCTCTGTCACCGGTCGTGCGAGGCTATAGAGTCCGCAGGCTTAAGACTGTGCCAGCCGGTGTGACATGCATATGGAGTATACGCTAGCGATCGAGAACACCCCGGACAGCGTTCCGGGCGGAACCGGCATTCTACTGGTTCATCCGAGTACCGTCGAAACGGACCGTATCGATACCGAGTTCCTGAAAACGGACACCGACAACCTGTTTATCGTCTCTACCCGGACCACCGCCCGGGAGGTCAAACAGAAACTCGAACACTACGAGGTCGACGAGTCCCGCGCAACGATCCTCGACGCTCTCTCCGCGGAACGGGGGTACACCCGCAGACAGAGCAACAGCGTCCACTACCTGCCCGCAGCCAATGACCTCGACGGCATCGTCGAGGAGACCGGTGAATTTCTTGATACTCACGAGGGCAAACGACGTGTCAGTATCGACTCCATCACGGAGATGATCTACTACGCCGATAAAAGGGCCACCCACGAGGCCGTCGAGGCATTGCTCGACCTCCTCGTCCAGCACGATGCGGTCGGCATCTTCCATCTCGCTGCGGGTGTCCACGACGATGAACTCGTCTCCCAGTTCCGGGAACTGTTCGGGGGCGTCGTCGAACTCGACGAAACTGGCACGATCAGCAGTTCCTTCTGACGGCTAAACTCATCCTGTGATCCCTCGTGGTGTCTGTTATCACCCTGTTCCAACAGGGATCACACCCGTTTCGACACGACTGCTGCTCATAGTGCTGTGCCAAACGCTGTCATGGCTCTTGTTATCACGTACCGTAAGCACCCGGGTGTGGGCCGCTACGTACCACCAATGATTAAGACGGACCGCACAAATAGATCAGATGTATGCCGGAATGCCAGAACTGCGGTGCGTTCGTGACGGCTGACTACGCGCGTGTTTTCACGCCCAATGGAATCGACAAACCGAGAGTCTGTCCCCAGTGTGAGGATAAGATACGTGACGGTGCCGATGTCCGCAAGGCGCGATCGACCCGTCGAAGCTAGTCCCGTCTGCCAACTACTGTATCGCCTTTCTGTTGGTGGCCTGTTTTCAGAGGTCGGCAGTATCCTTTCTCAGAGTCGCTGCTCGATGGCATCCCCGATCGCGGAGAAACTCGGCTCGATCCGCTCATCGTTCATAAAGACTGTCGGGGTACCCTCTGCACCCATCGCTCTCGCACGCTCGCGGTCCGCGGCGACGACGTCACGATAAGTTTCTTTTTCGGCGGCGGTTCGCGCTGCGGTCCCGACGCCGGCCGCGTCGTCGGCGACGGTTTCGACCATCTCGTAGGAGTAGTCTCCCTGCTGCTCGAAGATGCTCGGCAGGAATTCCCAGAACCCGTCGTTGCCCGCCTCCACGAATGTAGCCCGTGCCGCGCTTGCGATCGCCCACGACCACGTCTCGTCGACCGGGAGCGGCAGGTCGCCGTGTTGATACCGGAGGTCGCCCGCCTGTATGTACTCGGTTTCGAGCTGTGGGAACACCTCCGCTTTGAACCGACGACAGTGCGGACAGGAGAAGTCCGAATACACGGTCACGGTCACAGGCGCGTCCGCAGAACCAACAGCTGGACGATCGATGCCCTGGTCGGCCGCCCCGGCGTCGTCTCCGGTCGCTTCGCCGTCGTTGCCCCCCTCCTCCGGTGTCGCTTCGTTCGTCTCGTCGGATGACTGGCCGTCGTCACCGAGACACCCGGCGGCGGCCACACACAGTGCCGTACTGGTCGCGAGGAACTGTCGTCTGGTCGATCCGTCCATACGCAACACTTGAACGGCAGATAATAAAACCATCCGACTTCGGTGGATCCAGCAGAGATCCCCGGCCGGTCGGTTCAGCGCTCATCTTCAATGGCGCTTTGGATCTCCTCGTAGCCCGGATCGACATTCGAATCCGCGACGAAGACCGCCGGCGTTCCGCTGACCCCCCAGTCCTCGCCGCGGTCCCTGTCGGCCTCGACCGCGTCGCGGTACGTATCATCCTCGGCTGCGGTCCGCGCCGCGGTTCCGACACCGGCCACGTCGTTCGCGACGGTCTCCAGCACGTCGTAGGAGTAGCTCCCCTGTCGGCGGAAAATGTTCGTCACAAACTCCCGAAACGGGGCGCTGCCGGCCTCGGCAAAAACCGCCCGTGCTGCGCTTGCGACCGCCCATGACCACGTCTCGTCGACCGGGATTGGAAAGTCCGCGTGGAGATACCGAACCTGTCCGGTCTGGACGTGGCGCTCGAAGATCAGCGGAAAGATCTGGTCCTCGAACCGCCGACAGCCCGGACATGAGAAGTCGATGAAGGTCGTCACCCGCACCGGTGCATCCTCGGCCCCCAGCGCTGGTCGGTCCTCGGTGTCGATCTCCTCGGGATCAGCGTTCGTGCTCCCCCCGCCCAGACACCCGGCCACTGTCGTGCATGCGGCAGCACCCGCCGCCAGAAACCGCCGTCGCGTGTGTTGGTTCATACCCAACGATTGGATCCCACCGGTAAGTAAGTCCTTTCCCAGGAAAACTCAGTGCCACACCCGTTCTACCACTCGTCGTTCTCCCGAGCCCCGGTTCCCGCCGCAACCGCCTCAAGATCGACCTGTCCCCCACGGAACTCGACCCCGCTACAGGGATCAGACGCGAGCAGCAACGAGCCGTCGAGGTCGACGTACTCACACAGGGGTGCCAGGTGGCAGGCCCCGGCGATGGAGGCGTCGCTTTCGATCATACAGCCAATCATGACGTCGAGCCCGTGTGCGTGGGCCGTGGCGATGTGTCTCCGTGCGGCGCGTACACCCCCGCATTTCATCAGCTTTACAACGACGATGTCGACGGCGTCGGCGACCCGTGGCACGTCCTCCGCGGTCACACAGGATTCGTCGGCCGCGACCGGGAACGGAACCGACTCACTCACCCGGCACAGTCCCTCGAGATCCGTCGCCGGGACGGGCTGTTCGAGAAACTCTACGTTTGCCTCGGCAAGCCATTCGGCGTTTTCTATCGCCTCCTGTGGCGTCCAGTCTCCGTTGGCGTCGACCCGGAGGGTTGCCTCCGGAGCAGCCTCCCGGACCGCTGACACCCGCGCGCGATCCCGGTCGGTCCCGAGTTTGAGCTTCAGGATCGGATAGCCTGCCTCCCGAACGTGGCGTGTACGGGCCGCCATCTCGCCAGGGTCTGCGATACCGATCGTGTACGACGTTGGTGGGGCGCGCTCCGGGTCGAGTCCCAATCGGCGGTACAGTGGCTCCCCGGTCTGTCGGGCCGCCAGATCGTGGACGGCAATGGAGACGGCCGCCCGCGCAGCCGCCTCCTCCGGTGCCCGCGCTGCGAGGTCGGCCGCGATTGCCTGCTGGGCGTGTGGGTCGCCGATGCGTTCGACCGCTTCCAGCAGGACCGGTAGAGCTTCCCCGGCACTCGCTGTTGTCTCCCCGTAGTACGCCAGGGGAGCCCCGGCACCTCGCCCGATCCGGCCATCCTCGTCTGTCACCCGAACGAGGCGGTTCTCGGTCGTCTGGGTACTCCCCCGGGAGGTCCTGAACGCAGTCGCCAGTGGCAGGCTGATCCGTTCCGTTCCTGTCGAGACGATCCGAGGGTGGGTGTTCATAGGAGATTGTCGAACGGGCCAGCCTCTGCCTCTTCGAGCCGGTCGAACTGCTCGGCCGACAGCGAGACCGTCCCGGCCTGGAGGTTCTCTTCGAGCTGGTCGACGGTCCGAGCCCCGACGATCGGTGCCGTGATGTCCGGGTGGTGGCGGTGGTAAGCCAGAGCCACCTGTGCCGGCGTTGCTCCGAGTTTCTCACCCACCGCGCGGACGACATCGAGGGTCTTGAAGTTCTCTTCTGTGAGGTACCTGTCACGCCAGCCCTCCGTGTCCGAGGCGGTCGAATCTGTTGGGGGACTGTCCTCGCGTTCGTACTTTCCGGTCAGAAAGCCCTGTGCCAGTGGACTCCAGGGGACAATCCCGATCCCACGCTCACGACAAAACTCCATGTAGGCCCCTTCGATCTCCCTGTTGACCAGATTGTAGCGGGGCTGTGTGATCGAAAACGGTTCCCAGCCGTGCTGGCGTGCGAGTTCGTTGGCCCGCGCCAGGCGCCAGGCGTCTGGCCGCAGTGTCGACGCCCCCAGATAGTGCACGCGGCCGGACTTCACGAACCGGTCCAGCGTCGACAGAAACTCCCGGAGGGGGGTCTGCTCGTCCCAGCGGTGAACGAACAGGATATCGAGGTACTCCGTGTCCAGGCGGTCGAGCACCAAATCGAGCTGTCTCCTGAGGTGCTTGCGGTTTAATCCCCCGGCGTTCGGGTCGTTCTCGCGGGTTGGAAAGTAGATCTTCGACGCGAGCACGAACTCCTCACGGTCGCGCTTGGCCAGCCACTCGCCGATCCAATGCTCACTGTCACCCTCCCCGTACACGTTCGCGGTGTCGATGAAACGACCACCAGCACCCTCGTATGCGTCGAGCAGCCTGTGGGCCGTTTCGCGATCCGTCTCGAGATTACCCGCTGCGGTTTCTCGCCCGAACCGCCAGGTCCCAAATGCGATCTCGCTGACGGACAGGCCCGTCGTTCCGAGGGCCACCGTATCCAGATCGAGGCTCATACAAACACTGAGGACAGGGACCGACAGAAATGTTGGGACTGCCGCCGTCGAGTGGCACCCACACCCAACGGAAATAGAGAACTATTGCTTGGCAAACTATCATATATAATGGGTAAAACAAAACTAAATTTTCTAAACGGGAAATACTAAGTGGCTGTTCGAACAAAAAACATGTGCATGTCACTAGCACATACACGAGTCGTCATCGCACCAGGAGTCGGACACACGGACCGCATCGAAACCGTAAGTGCACCCCTCGATACGGGGTGACTGGGGATGACAGAATCGTCGCAATCGCGGTACGGACCACAGAAAGACCGCAACCAGTCCACGGCGCAGGAACAGTCAAAAACAACCCCATCAGAGGATGTCAGCGGCGAAGACGACACGTCACAGAACAGGGCGGCCGAGGGGACCGAGCGGTGCCCGGACTGTGATGGCTCCCTGGTCTACGACGAGTCGCGGGCGGAACGACACTGTAAGGCGTGTGGCCGGGTGGTCGACTCCGAACAGATCGATCCAGGGCCTGAGTGGCGTGCGTTCGACGCCAATGAAACGGAAAAAAAGTCACGGGTCGGTGCGCCCACGACCGTTACGATGCACGATCGGGGGATGGCGACCAAGATCGACTGGCGTGACGAGGACGCGTACGGAAACGCCCTCTCGAAACGGAAACGCCAGCAGATGCAGCGACTCCGAACCTGGAACGAGCGATTCTCGACACAGAACAGCAAACAGCGCAACCTCAAACAGGCGCTTGGCGAGATCGACCGGATGGCCTCCGCCCTCGGCCTGCCCGAATCCGTCCGGGAAACAGCAAGTGTCATCTACCGGCGTGCCCTGGACGACGGACTGCTCCCGGGTCGTTCGATCGAAGGCATCGCCACCGCCACCCTGTATGCTGCCTCCCGTCTGGACGGCGTTGCCCGCTCGATCGACGAGGTCGCGGCGGTCAGCCGCATCGACGAGATGGAACTCAAGCGTGCCTACCGGTACGTTTCGCGGGAACTCGATCTCGAGATCGCCCCGACCAATCCCGAGGAGTACGTCGGGCGCTTTACGTCGCAACTGGACTGTTCCGCCGAGACCGAACGCCGGGCGCGAGACCTCATCGACGTTGCAATCGAGCAGGAAGTCCACAGCGGCAAACACCCGGTCGGTATCGCTGCCAGCGCGATCTACGCGGCCGGGCAACTGACCGGCGAACAGTTGACGCAGGCGGAGGTGTCGGAGGTTGCACAGGTCAGTAAGGTCACGATCCGCAACCGCTACCGCGAGGTGATGCAGGCGGCAGAGGACGCAGGACAGCTGTAATTATCCGAACAACTGTCGCGCGTCGTCGATGGCCTCGATCATCGTATCGATCTCCGCACGGGTGTTGTAGATGTAAAACGAGGCACGTGCGGTTGCCGTGACCCCGATCTTGTCGTGCAGTGGCTGGGTGCAGTGGTGGCCGGCCCGAACCGCGACGGCGTAGTCGTTGAGTATCTCCGAGAGATCGTGGGCGTGTACAGTATCGAGATCGAACGCGACCAGTCCGCCGCGCTGTTTGCCCGCTGCTGGCCCGTAGACGGTCACGTCGTCGAACTCCTCGAACCGTTCGAGGGCGTACTGTGCCAGCGCGTCCTCGTGGCGATGGATATTTTCCATGCCGATCTCATCGAGGTAGTCTACGGCCGCAGCGAGTGCAATCCCCTGACAGATCGGGGGCGTGCCGGCCTCGTATTTCCACGGCAGTTCGTTCCAGGTGGCGTCCTCGTAGGTCACCCTCGAGATCATCTCGCCGCCATAGAGGAACGGCTCCATACCTTCGAGCAGGTGTTTCTTGCCGTAGAGGCCTCCGATCCCTGTAGGGCCGACCATCTTGTGTCCCGAGAAGGCAAAAAAGTCGGCGTCGATCTCCTCGACGTCGATTGGCATGTTCGGGGCCGACTGGGCGCCATCAACGAAGATGAGTGCGTCGTGATCGTGGGCGATCTCCGCCAGTGTCCCGACCGGGTTGATCGTCCCGAGCGTGTTCGAGACGTGCACGACGCTGATCATCTGGGTGTCGTCGGTGATCAGTTCCTTCGCGTGCTCCAGATCGAGATATCCGTCCTCGTCGACACGGATGTACTTGACCTCCGCCCCCGTTCGTTTTGCGATCTGTTGCCAGGTGACGAGTGAGGAGTGGTGTTCCATCTCGGTCATCACAACCTCGTCGCCGGGCTCCAGTTCCGACAACCCCCATGCGTAGGCCACGAGATTCTCTGATTCGGTTGTGTTGCGCGTGAAGATCATCTCCTCGCGTCCACCGCTCGCACCGAAAAACTCCGCAAGCCTGTCATGGGCCTCCTCGTAGGCAACGCTTGCCTCCTGTGAGAGCTGGTGGAGCCCGCGGTGAACGTTCGCGTTCGTTTGCCGGTAGTATTCCGCGATGGTATCGATCACCTGATCCGGGGTCTGTGTCGTTGCCGCGTTGTCGAGATACACGATCTGCTCGCCGCCAAACTCGCGGTCGAGAATCGGGAAGTCATCCCGGATGGACGGAATGTCTACGTGCTGGGATTCGGGTGTTGCCATTACTTACTCTCATGGCCCGAACGGGGAACATTATTTCGGTTTACGGAAATTCTGCTTGTGCTGGTGACAAAGCTGCGACAGTCTCAGACAGCTGTTGTAATCCCCTACTGCCAC
>JAQCMX010000188.1 GCA_028274885.1 Haloarculaceae archaeon | reverse complement strand
CTGTCCGCGCGGTCTGGACTCCGGGCGTACCGACCGGCGGCCTGTGCGACGTGATTCTCTCGAACCGAGGCGAGCACCTCCCGGGCGGTATCGGCGTCGGTCCCGTCAAAGGTCCGGCCTTTCTCGCGCACCGTCTCGCCGGCGTCGGTCTCGGCGGTCCCGGGGGTGGCGTCCAGCCCCAGCTCCGCCAGCGTGTCAAGAACGAACTCGTCGCCGGAGTCCATACACCTGTAAACGTAGCCTGCCCGGCTGTTCTTGAACGCTGCCGGGTTGCGGCTTTTCTCCTCGCCGTAGTGTAGGGTCTGGTCGTCGTCAAGCGCCTCGGGGTCGGTGCCGAGCGTGTCGGCCAGCAGTCGCTGGAGGGCCGGTTCTATCTGCTGGGTCGTGATAGCGGTGCTGAACCGCTGGCCGAACTCGTCACCGAGCGCGTCCAACACGGCCTGAACGCGCTGTTTGTTCAGCCACTCGCGGGCCTTCGGGCCAGACCGGGGGCGTGTGGCCTCGCCAACCTGAACCACCGTGAGACCGCGCTCATACCGTCGCCACAGTCGGCGCTCGGCCGGGCCAAGCACCGGCACCCCGGTCAATATCGGGGTCGGTGTTCAGCTCCCAGACGGGGAGGCTCGGGTGTGCGTCCAGCCAAATGAAAGCACGGGTCTGTGAGAAGTCCGGGGTCTGTCGCACCCGGCAGACTGTATTCTCCTCGTCAATAACGACCGAGAGCCAGGTCCCGCCGTAGTGCCCCCCGTTGTCACTATCGAACCGTGGGGGGTCGTGGAGTATCCGCGCGCGGCGGCGGCCGTTCGCGTCGGGGTCGTCGTGTCGGAGTGCCCGCCAGACGGCACGGGTCGCCAGCACACGGGTACGACTGCGCGCCGGAGCCATAGACCGCGACTGTCCCACAGTCCACGCGCCAGGCGTGGCGACCCCGGACCGGGCGGGCGGTGTCCCACCTGCCGAAAGTTGACGTGGGCGACAACGCTGGTCGGACCAAGCCGATTCAGTCGGAGCCGGCCGACTCCGGGGGCATCGAAAAACTACCGACGTGTAGGAACTGTAGCCACAGTAGCGCAGCGTGACCCGGCTACTCCTCCCTGATTTTAGACTCTGTCACTCTGATTCGGGGAACCGTCCGTGTGTTCCCTTGGACAGTCTCATACGAACATAGCTCCTCAGCAGCCCTCGCAAGTTCGGTAATATTGCTCTACTGAATATGAAAGAACGTAGGGGTTACTTCGTAATGAATTTGCAAAAGTCCGGTCGAAAGGGTACTGACTTATGAGTAAGAAACCATGATTTAGCTGTAGGTTAGCTTACTCGGTGGTTCTCACTGGAAGGTCGGGGTCATCACGCCACTCCTCCAACGAGCCATCGTAAACAGCGATATCCTCGAACCCGGAGACATACGCTGCGAACGCTGTACTGCTTGCGGCAATACCGCCTCCACAGTAAGTCACTACCTGATCTGATTCAGCAGCTCCGACCTCCTCGAATCGGCTCCGAATCTCATCTCCGGGAATATATGTATTTGTCTCCGTATCGATCACGGCAGACTCACCGACAGAGGGAATATTCTCCGTGTTCGGGATGCGAAGCGACTCATAATCGTCCGGCCAGAGCGCGTTGACCACGCAGGCTTCACTCTCGCTATCGTCCGAAATATACTCGGACACCTCATTCTTGTCTGCGACGAGTTCCGGCCGGTAATCTGGTGTAAACGTCACATTAGGTGTCGATGGCTCCGACGAGGACATCGGCCGATTTTCGTCCGTCCATCGGTTCCAACCGCCGTTTAGCACGCCTACCTGGTCGTGTCCGAAGACCCGCAGCATCCACCAGAATCGGGCGGCCCACTCGTTGCTGAGATCATCCCTGGCGTTGTCGTATGCTACGACTCGGGTGTTATCACCGATACCGACGGCTTCCATCTCTGCTGCAAAAGCCGCTGGGTCGGGGAGTTGGAATGAATAGTCCGGGTCCTCCGTCTCAGAGAGGTCCTCCATGAGGTCAACAAACACACTTCCCGGGATGTGAGACTCTACCCAGTCATCTCGGCGAGGCTCACCTTCCATCTCTCCAGTTTCGTTGTTGTAGGTCAGTTCCACCGTGCAATCGACGACGCGAAGATTCGAATCATCAAGATGATCTTCGAGCCAGTCCGGTTCAACGAGCGTGGGGACATCTTTGTCCGACATCAAGTTGACGTAGATGAGCAGTAAAAATAAACCGGGAGTTCCCGGCACATCTGTCCATTACTACTGGCAGTATCAGTACCCTCTTTATGTAGTAAGAGGGTCTCTCAGTCGATAACACAGGCGATTTAAGCGGATTCGGCCGATATGACTCTGTCACTGGAATCGGTAATATTCCCCTCGATACTCGCCAGATGTCTCCACAATGGTCCACGCATCTCCGTCGTCGCGGTTCCAACTGCGTCCGTGGTCGCTGATTTGTATACCGATGTCTGTCCTATACTTCCGATGATCGGTGTCTCACTCCCGACAGTACCCCGCGACCACACGAGAGAGTCTCTCCTGTTCGTTTCGGTTGCGATGGCATCGTGCAGTCTCTCGGGGTCATTGAACAGCTGGACATCGTACCACAGATTGATATCACGGACAAACGGTTGTTCTTCGATGTTGAGGAGGTTGTTGAGATGCGTGATATGATCGCTAGCTTCGGCACAGCGGAGTGATAAATCAGGTGACAGCTGGGTACCTTCTGTACTTGATCAGAGTCCCGCCTCCAACCCGACTGCCGAGTTTGATTCATTACGGCACTGCACGACACTGCCGAGTTGGCTATTTTCGTCGCCAGTGACGTCGAGGACTACACGACGGGATGTCCTGCTGGTCGGGTAATCCGGTCCAGCGAGTTGCGGAGAGTGTTGCAGGCAGGAACCGACTGAACGGCCACACATAGACTGCCGCGAGAGTGATGGACCTGCTGGATAGGACTGGGGGTGATGGGACGACAGTAATCGAGAGACGTGGCGAGAGACGTCTCGTGTTTGACCAGGACCTTGTGGACAGGCTGAGTACCCTCACCAGTCAGTCACACGGTGGTGATAGAGACACGGTGGAGGCAACATGATGAGACGGCTAGAGTCACACTGTCGAGGATAGGGCTGTGCGAACCACCGTCTGTTCGCCCTGCTGTTGCAGTCACAACCACAGGCAGAACCCTCCGCTTTTCAGTAGTGTTTCTACAGAGAAATAGGCCGAGTGCCTCGGGGTCGTACGGAAATCGGAGATTTCCGTGATGACGAAACGCGGAGCGTTTCGAACCACTCGACTCCGAGGTACTTCACTTGTTCCCACAAGTTAGCGCCGTCTCCACTGGTTTTGCTAATCACAACGGTGTGACTCGACTGGTGGAACTCGTATCGCACTCACTATCTTGTCACACCCAGCCGGCGGTCTCCATCTCGTCGGCGACGGTCGAATCACGCGGCCGATCCAGATACGGTTTGATACTCTGGAAGTCTTCCCAGCCGCCCAGCCGCATGACCACCCTGGGGTTTACGCCCTCCTCGACGAGGAGAAAGTTCGCCCAGAACCGCCGGAGGTCGTGGCTCGAGGCAGTCGCTTTGGCCGGTTGGGACAGACAGTGACTACCCATTTGGAGCCTGTATACCAACAGTTACGTCACACGCATCGGCCATCCGCCTCAGTTCACGTTTCTTTTGCCGCCAACTGAGATTCAGCTCAAGAGGTTTTGTTGAAATCCTATTCTTCAGATATATTCCCGCCTGAAACAGCCGGTCGATGAAAACTGCGAATGTAGCACGACCCGAAGTCCGAATGGATAGAAAAATATAGTTGGGAATGGTCAGAACAGTTGA
>JAQCMX010000187.1 GCA_028274885.1 Haloarculaceae archaeon | reverse complement strand
ACTTCGTACAGATTAATCGCATAGCCCCAACCGAAGACCATCGGGGTAAGCACTCGACTGTCATCCGGGTTCCAAAACCGCTCTTTCACGCGTGTCACTGTTGGCTTCCGAAAGTCGTAGGGCAATCCCAAAAACGATCCCTGTGGTTCCGTTGAAGTCGTCTGATCGACCATACTGTTCATTATGATCACGTGTACGAAAAGATGCTACCGCTGTTTCAGTCTCTGAACCACTGAGTACGCCTTTTTATCCGAAATGCGTGTATGTTCTCGTACTGACGAGCAAGTCAACAATCGTACACTTGCCGTTCGGTTTCTCCCTCAGCGACGCTGGCGGCGTGGTTGCGGAGGCACATATCTATAGGAATCTGCTGTACCTGTTGTTGGCCTTTCCGCTCGGGATGGCTTACTACATTCTCCTGATTGGGGATTCTCGCTGGGACTTGCGCTGTCGGTATAGTCGTCGGACTGGGTGTCCTGTTTGGCACAGTCATCACCATCCGGTACGTCGCGTCCTTCGAGCGCTGGCTTGCGAACACGCTGCTCGGGACGGACGTCGCTGGGTGGTGGCGAAATTCTTGAAAGAGGTACAGCCAACAGTGTGAATAACCGCTCTGATTTCCGCTTGATCATCGACACTATCATTACCGGTGAACGTCAGTCCGAGATTCGCCAGGTCGTCCCGTTCGTATAGGCCCACTGTTCGACCGAAAGCTCCAGGGGCGAATCCTGTAATTGGCGCATAGCCGCCCCGATTTCCTTCGGGGAGAGATCGATATCCTCTGCGATGAACCGACTTTTGACGTAGATTTCCCCCTCCTGTTGGACTCGCCGGTAAAGGTAGGATCCGAGTTGCTGTGCTTTCGACGATAACCCCTCGACTGTACTTCTATCACCCGTCTTTAGGAACCGGTTCAGATCCTGGCTTGGACACATAACCGTTCACCTCGGATACTCATGTCCCAGCACGAGACACGTGACGTGAGCGACAAGAACCCCGGCAAAGGTGAACCCCCGTGTTGCCCCGCTGGTCCCGTACAGGATCGGTGGATACGCGATCGGCAGCAGGATCGAACCCCAGAAGCCGATTCGGTTCAACCAGCCACGCACCCGCTGGAATCTCTTAGCCGCTGTGGCCGTTCTCCTCTCAATTCGGTAGTCCATGTCTGTTTGTTCAAACCCGGTGCTAAAAGATCTCACCGAGGCTCAAATGGCTGTTTGAGTCATCTGTTTCACATCCGAGGGGACTGTAATGAACCCCCACAAACGTGTTCTGCCGGCGATCGATAGTAACTTTCGGCCCCGATCAGGTATCCGGGCTATTTTACGACCCGAGACAGGCACTGAGTGATAGACCCGCAATAATCAGTATGAGAGGATTCAGGCGATCTTTTCGTACTGGTCGCTCAGCTTTTTATCAGCGCCCTCCATTTGTTCCCGTTCGAACTCGTCGAGGTCCCACTCAACGATCCCCTCGACGCCGCCGGATCCAAGCTTTGCTGGGACGCCAAACCCCACGTCGCTGTGACCGTACTCCCCGTCGAGCACGACCGAACACGGGAGTACCTCACCGGTATCGTTGACGATGCTCTCGACGATGTGGGTCACCCCCTGTGCCGGACCCCATTCGGTCGCACCCTTGCGTTCGATGACGTTCATGGCGCTCTCTTGTAGGTCTGCGAGGATCTGCTCCCTTTGTTCTTCGGTAAACGTCGGGTCCCGACCGTCGATGCGGACTTTCGAGAAGACAGGTACCTGCGCGTCGCCGTGTTCCCCGAGGATGGTGGCTTCGACGTTCCGGACAGGCACATCGAAGCGTTCCGAGAGGACGTACCGGAACCGGGCGGAGTCGAGTCGGCCGCCGAACCCGATCACGTGCTCGCGCGGACGGTCACCGGACTCATAGAGATGACGATTGAGCAGATCGACCGGATTCGATGTTGTGATGGTAATAAAATCGTCGTTGTGGTCTGCGAGAGACGACTGGATATCCACCATGATCGGAGCGTTGTCGTCGGCGAGATCGAGCCGTGTATCACCCGGGGACCGCGGGAGTCCGGCTGTGATGATGACGATGTCCGATCCCGCTGTGTCCGGGTACTTCCCATGTCGGACCGCGGTGTTAGCGTCGTAGGCGATACCGTGGTTGGTGTCAGCAGCTTGACCAATCGTCGTGTCCTCCTGTTCGGGGATGTCGACGTACACCAGTTCCTCGACAATATCCCGAGCTGCGATGCTGTATCCGACTGCTGCGCCGACAGTGCCCGCTGCACCGACGATGCTTACTTTCGTCATATCACGTAGAACTGCCGTACCACCCACGTTAAAACATTTGGAACCGCAACGTTTCGGTCCGTCATCACGCTGTTTTGACATGCATTCCCCTCCTTGACCGGCTCTCTGACCCCGTGGAAACGTCGTCCCCTGTCACGCCTGACACCCCCTCCTACACGAGGACCTTCGAAGGCGGCTCCGCAAACCATTTTCGCGTCCACCTTCTCTACCCCTATATGAGCGATTTCGACGAGGAAGCCGAACGCGAACGGCTTCGCGAAAAGTACGAACGCGACCAGCAACGGCGGGAAGCCACCGAACAGATGAGCGAACTGCTCTTGCAGGGGGCAACGATGACCAACGCCCACTGCTCGGAGTGTAACGATCCGATCTTCCGGTACGACGGACAGGAGTTTTGCCCGACCTGCGAGAAGCCCGTTGACCGGGGCACCAACGGAACCGGTGACCCCGACGAGGACGCTACCGGGGATGTTGACGAATCCGAGGATCATGAGGAGATTCAGATCACGTCCCCGGACGACAGCGCCCGCGTTGCCTTCGGATCGGACGCCGAGGAGCAGCCACAGCCAGCACCCAACGACTCCCAACGTCGTGACCGCCCCCAGGGCCCCGACTCACAGGACCCTTCGACGGATCGTCCCGACGACGGGACCGAACGGGGTCGGCAAACACGGCGCCAAGCCGGGACCGAGCGCGAGCGGATGAGCGACGATCTGACCCGACAGACCGACAATCGGTCCCCGAGAGGCGGTGACGACACTCAGACACACAGCGTACCCGGTGTCGACCCGGAGCGTCCCGACTCACACGACAGCCAGGTGATGGCAGCACGTGACTCCTTAGAACGGACACTCGCGTCGTTTGCCCGCATGGCAGAGACGACCGACGACCCACAGCGTGCCCGTGAGTACCTTACCGTCGCCCGCGAGGCAGCGGAGACGATGGCCGCGCTTCGCTGACTCAGAACGCACCGGACGACGGGGACAGTGATCATATGGCGTGGGACGACACGGCACGGGCCGACGGTCCCCACGTGACCTGATAGGACTCACAGACCGCCCGTTAACCCAACGGGCACAAGTACGAGGCGGTCAACAACAGCGTGTATGCCGAACTATCCGACCCACGCCCGCTGGGGTCGCATCGGGGCCGTCGTGATGGCTATTTTTGTCGGTGCGACGTTGTACTGGCTCTTCGAGACACCGGTCGTCTCGGCCGGTGCTGCGGCCGGTGCAGCCGGGATGACCTTCGTCGGTTCGATATTCCCGGATGTCGATCACCACAACTCCATCCCCCGCCGCAAAGCAAACCGAGCACTCCGGGCGATCGTCGTCCTGGGTGTGGTTTCCCTGACAGCGCTCGCGTTCGACCAACTCGTGGACCTGGCCGACACCGCCAGCACGGAGTATCTTGACAGTGAACCCCCGGTTCCAAGCGAAATCGTCGTCGGGGTCGGTGCCGCGCTCGTGGCCTTACTTCTCGTGGGTGCTGTCGATCCGCTCATCGGCATTGCGACCCGCCAGCACCGCGCGTGGACACACAGTGTTCCGGCCACCTTCGCTCTCACCGCGACGCTCGCTGTCGGCGTGTGGGTGCTCACTCGCACCCTTTCGGCCCCTCGGCAGGCCGGCACACTCGCCGTCGTCTGGACGTTCTTTGCGGGGATTCTGATTCACCTCGGACTCGACGGCGAGATCGTTTAGACCCCCCGGTCTATCATCCAGCTTGACCCCCAGCCGGGCCTTTGCTCTGTCCCGGAATCTGACTGCCGCCTGGCTACTGGCCGCTGGGGACGCCAGTTACTGTTCATCCAGTATCTCGACGGCGAGTGCCCCCGCAGCCAGCACCTCCCGCGCCAGTGCTCCTGCGTTCCCTATCTCGAGCGTGTAGGTTCGGCTAATGCCCGGACTCCCGGAAAACGCGGCAACCTCGGTCCCGTCGGCGCTCTCGACGGCGTAGCTGTGTGGCAAAACCCCACCCAGCGGGACGTAGATCCGGAAGAACTCGACAAATTTCCCCCGTGTTTCGATCACCGCGAGCAACCGCTCGTTCCGGTCGCGTATCTTCCACCGCCGCTGGAAGGTTTCCAGGTCTTCCTCGATGATGAGCGCAGGCCGTTCCCTATCTGCTGGCGTAATAAAGTAGTCTTCGGGGAGATTCCCGGACTCGATCTTGAACACCTCGTTTCCATCCCCATCAACGAATATCAAGCCGGTCTCGACACGAAACGTCGGATTTGTCGTCTCCAACAGGAGCTTGCCATCCTCGTTGTAGACCTGACATCTGTCCCGGACGACGCTTTTTTTAACGACGTATCTGTCCGCGGTGAGATCGATTCCGAAAAACTCCGCGTCTCCGGTCACTGTCCTCCCTAACATGTGCCCTGGTATTTATTCTTTCCCCGTTTTCCCGGCGGTTCGAACCGACAGTGTTTCACTCACCCGGTCCTTGGATCTGTCAAAGATGAGCCGCGAGCATATCGAAGTCCGCGGGGCCGTCGAACACAATCTCAAGGATGTCGACGTCAAGATCCCCCGCGAGGAGTTGACCGTCGTGACCGGTCTCTCGGGATCGGGCAAGTCTTCGCTGGCCTTCGAGACCATCTACGCCGAGGGCCAGCGTCGGTATATCGAGTCACTCTCCGCATACGCCCGGAACTTCCTCGGGCAGATGGACAAACCACAGGTCGAGAACGTGGAGGGGCTCTCTCCGGCGATCTCTATCGATCAAAAAAACGCCGCCAACAACCCCCGCTCGACCGTCGGGACCGTCACGGAACTCCACGACTATCTTCGCTTGCTGTACGCCCGAATCGGGACACCGCACTGTCCGGAGTGTGGCCGCGAGATCGACGATCAAAGCGCCCAGCAGATGGTTCGACGGCTCATGAGTGCACCAGAGGACACCCGAGCGAAGATCTGTGCACCCGTCGTCAGAGATCAAAAGGGCGCCTTCGAGGACCTGTTCGAAGAACTCGTTGCCGACGGCTATGCGCGCGTCGAGGTCGACGGACAGCGATACGATCTGACCACCGACACACCGGCGCTTGACGAGAACTACGACCACACAATCGACGTCGTCGTCGACCGTGTGCAGATCCGCGAGGCCGAACGCTCACGCATCACCGATTCGGTGGAGACGGCACTCGCCGAGGCCGGTGGCGTCCTCAAGGTGATCTTTCCGGACCCTGCGGGCGTCGACGTCGGCGGCGCAACCGCCCGCTCGACCGGCGACCTCGCCGACGAAAGCCCGGCCGGTCGCGACGACACCGCAACCGACACCACGGCGGACCGACTGGTCGTCGAGTTCTCAGAGGAGCTGGCCTGCAACCACTGCAACATCGACGTCAGTGAGATCGAAACCCGTTCGTTTTCGTTCAACAGCCCCCACGGCGCCTGTCCCGACTGTGA
>JAQCMX010000185.1 GCA_028274885.1 Haloarculaceae archaeon | reverse complement strand
CATGGGCTACACGGACGGGTGAAAGACTACGCCGAAGCAAACGACCTATCGCTCGATGAAGCATATATCGAGGTGTTGGAAACGGGACTCGAAACGTTGGAGACTCAAGACCAGCAGTAACGCGGCGGTTTCTCACCAGAGCTTACGCGATTTACGCCCGCCCTGTTCGGCGCTCGGTTCCGACAGCAGAGTGTCGGAACGCTCTCGCCTCACGGGAAGGGCGGGACTCTCTCGCTGTCACAGGTAGTACGCGAGGGAGACCTTCGATTTCACTTTCACTTTCCGGCTCTATTTTAAACGCGCGGACAACTAACCAACGAGTATGCCACAGGCGACACTTGATGACGACGATCTGTTCGACGAGGCTGCCTCCGAGATGCGTGAGGACGTCGAATCGTCACTCGAACAGGCCCGCAGATCCCTTCCCGCCCCGGCGGAGATCTGGGATGTCGGGAGCGACAACACCCTCGGCGTTTTGAATACGCTTCGGTCGGCACTCGACACGGGGGATGCCGGGGAGCATCTGCGCGATGCAAAAAAGTGGTACGCCATGGGATCTAAGGCCGACGCCTTCGACGACCCGGAGGAGCTTGCGACCGAAATCGAACGGACAGAGGAACTCATCACCGACGTGGAATCAGCACACGACCGGATCGACGACCTAACCGGAACGATCCCACAGCTGCGCACCGCACTTCAGGACGCGGATTCGGAGGGCGAGACCGGCGACGCCGACACAGCCGAAGTTTAAAAAGGCACGTTCCAGGGAAAGCACTCCGAGCGAGGGTACGGTCGGGGCAGCCGACAGGATAGTGCGTGTGCGCAGATAGCGAGACACGTTCGTTTCTACCGGTGTTTTGGGACCGACCCATCCCGGTTTGCGACGACCTCCAGGAGTTCTCCGAGCGAATCGGCCGCTGCGTCGAGAAGTTGTTCACCGACCGCAGCGGAACTTTTCCCAGGATCGCCGACGACGCCACTTTCGGTAAACTCCGCCGAATCGTACGTGAGGTTGACCCCGGACTGCCACTCCCCCCAGTCACCCGTACCACCCTCGCGGGCCTGCTCGAACGCTGTCTCGTCTACCAGATCCGGCCGGAGATGTCGCAGGAGACTGGTCTCGACGGAGCCGCCGTGGCCCATCGATGTCTCTGTTGGAAGGGCCACGTCGTCGATGTCGACGGCGTCGAACCAGGTAAACTGGACCGCGTAAGCCGTTTCGTCGCGGGTGACCTGCCCACAGATCTCACGCAACGCCGGAACGTTCCCGCCGTGACCGTTGACGACGACGATTCGATCCCAGCCGTGGCTGGCAAGGCTCTCGATGGTTTCGCGCACGTACGCCCGGAACGTATCATCTGTGACCCAGAGTGTGCCAGCGAACTGGCGGTGTTCCGCTGCGATGCCAATCGGGATGACAGGGGCGATCACCGCCTCACCAGGGTACCGTTTGACGCCCGCCCGCGCGACCGCATCTGCGCTCAACCAGTCGGTCCCCAGCGGCGCGTGGGGGCCGTGCTGTTCGGTACTCCCCACCGGAAGGACCGAAACTCGCGTCGACGCGTCGGCGGCGCCGGTCCGGGTCGATTCTGCGAGATCCATGCATTCATGTTCGTCCGGAATCGATTAAAAGGGGTGGGACAGCAGCGGGGGTACCGGAGGAATACGCCGCCATACCGAAGGGCTTCCGAAATACATAATACAGGGTGGTCGCAAGTCGAAGTCGATGTTGGGTCCCGGTATCTTAGGACTGTCCGTGGTTCGACACGCCGCCCAGTCCAGGAACCAGGCAGATGTCTTCGATAATCTCTTCCTGGTCTTTCTGGTTCTCGGGACGGTTGTCGGCGTCGTCGTCATCTCGTACGTGCTCTACAGCGCTTACAAATACCGTGTCAGCGGCGAGTCGGAAAAGGAGGGCAAGTACGATGTCGACGAGGACGCATTCGAAGGGGAATCGGGCGGGAAAGACGAGGTATCGCGGCCACAGCTCGGCGAGATTCCGAGCCAATCCGGCAAAGGTGGCGGACGGAAGCTGTTCATGTCCTTTGCGGTTAGCGCGGTACTCGTACTCGGGTTGATTATCTACGCATATTCGTTGCTCCTGTACGTGGAAGGGGCACCGAACGACTTCGATGATAATGAAGACGAGGATGTCCTCGAGATCGAGGTAACTGGCCAACAGTTCCAGTGGAAGTTCGAGTACCCAAACGGTGAATCCTACACGGGCGGGCAGGGTGATAACCCGATGGTCGTACCGGCGGATCGGCCTGTACGGTTGACCGTAACGTCCGCTGACGTGCACCACAATCTGGGCATCCCGGAGTATCGGGCCAAGACGGACGCGATTCCAGGGGAGACCACGGAGACGTGGTTCATCCCCGAGGAAGGTGACACTAGTTTGAAAGGCGATGAAATGCTGGATATCGTGTGTTATGAACTCTGCGGTGCTGGACACTCAAGCATGAGGGGTAAACTAAACGTGACCGATCAAGAGACGTTTGAGAACTGGTACGAGAACGAACTTCCGGAGGTATCAGGATGACCGAATCAGCCGACAGCCACCACCTGCCACCGAAATCGACGGTCAAGCGGTGGCTGGTGACGACCGATCACAAGGACATCGGAGTTCTGTACATCCTGACCTCGATTTTCACACTTGTCCTGGCGGGTACACTGGCCCTGTTGATCCGGGCGCAGATGTGGACATCCGGCGGTCTCATACTCAACGGACTGGGTTACAATCAGGTCGTCTCGGCACATGGACTGTTGATGGTCTTTTGGTTTCTCTCACCGTTCGCGTTCGGGCTGGCAAACTACTTTGTCCCCCTTCAGATCGGAGCAGACGATCTGGCGTTCCCGAGGCTGAACGCGTTGAGCTACTGGGTGTATCTGTTCTCGATCGTGTTGTTTGGCGTCTCCTTTTTTCAGGGGGCGACGTTCAGTGGCGGCTGGACGATGTACGCACCGCTTAACGTTCCGACCGTCGACGCATCGTCAGTGACACAGATCGGCGGGTTCGCGGCGATTCTTGCACTGACTATGTTCGTCACCTCTGTGACGTTGGGGTCGGTCAACTTCTTGACAACGATCTATCGCCAGCGAGCGAAGGGGCTCCGAATGCGGGATATCCCGCTATTTAGTATTTCGATCCTGCTTACCGTCTGGATGATGCTGTTCGCGTTCGCTGCCCTGCTGGCTGCGCTGGTCATCCTGAGTGCTGAACATCTGATCGGGACAGTTTATTTCGCGAGCGACAGCGGTGGTTCAGTCCTCTGGACGCACCTGTGGTGGTTCTTTGGCCACCCTGAGGTCTACATCGTCTTTTTCCCGGCACTCGGGTTGCTTGGGGAGATCGTCCAGACGTTCTCGGGTCGGCGCCTCGTCGGCCGGAAGTGGTTCGTTATCGCACTGGCGCTGGTCGCGATTCAGAGTTTCATCGTCTGGATGCACCACATGTTCCTGACGACGATCAATCTGCCAATCAAGACGGTTTTTATGGTGACGACAATCGGTATCTCGCTTCCGTTTGACCTGATGGTGTTTGCACTCATCTACACGATGGTCAAGGGCCGAATCCGGTGGAAGACACCGTTCCTGTTTGCACTCGGTGCGCTTGTCATCTTTATTATCGGCGGGATCACGGGTGTGTTCCTCGGCGCCATCCTGCTCGATTACTCGTTCCGTGGGACCTACTGGGTCACCGCCCACTTCCACTACGCGATGGCGTCGGCGGCAGTCGCCATTATCGGTGGAATCTACTACTGGTTCCCGAAGATAACGGGCAAGATGTACAATGAATTCCTGGGGAAGGCCCACTTTGTCGCCGCATTTGTCGGGTTCAATATGCTTTATTTCCCGATGTTCGTGGTCTGGGAAACACCGCGGCGTGTGTTCGTCTATGACACCGGGTTAACCCTGTGGCACCGGGTTGCGACACTGGGCGCAGCCATCTTCGCTGCGTCGTTCCTGCTCATGTTTTACAATCTTGTAAAGAGCATGTACAGCGACCGTGATGTCACGGACAGTCCGTGGGCCTACACGGGCTCTATGGAGTGGGCTGTCTCCTCGCCCCCGCCCGAGGAGAACTTCCCCGGCACGCCGAGTTACGCGAGTGGCTCGCTCGAGTTTCTTGATCGCTCCGCAACAGACGGCGGCGCGGTTGCAGACGGTGACGCTGCGACAGATGGGGGTGCGGTCGCCGATGCGACGACAGCCGCGGCACAGCCCGCCGACCACGCGAGTTGGTGGCCGTTCCTCATCGGCTTCTCTACACTCCTGACAGGTATTGGACTGTCGGGTATCTCCGGTCCATACTTCGTGTGGCCGTTCCTATTTACTCTGCCGGTTTTCATCGCCTACCTCGGCATCAAGGGGGCACAACACGACGGATTCGCCTTGATCCACGGTGCCTATCTTACAGCTTCGTTCCCCCTGCTCGCGCTTTTGCTGGTGTTGTTCGATGCTGATCACGGGTTCATGACGGGGCTTGGCGAGGCGAGCAACTACTTCTATATCACCATCGTGGGGACCGTCCTCGGAGCGATGACACTGATCGGGATGGGCTACGAGTCGTTCAACGTCCCTGAACCAAAGCTCGCGGAACAGTGGCCGTTCGGAGAGGTCGAGAGCACCAAACTCGGGATGTGGACGTTCATCGGCTCGGATATCATCCTGTTTGGCGCGTTGATCGGGTCCTACGTCTTTGCACGATTCAACTTCGGCTGGCACGAATGGTGGGAGGCCGCAGAGGTCCACAAGGCCACGTGGCCGGGTCTTGCGAACACCTACATCCTGCTTGCGAGTAGTTTCACTATCGTCCTTGCGCTCGTGTACGCGAAACGCCAGGACAAGAGGAAAACGCTTGGATTCCTGTCACTTACCTTCGTCGGCGCGTCGGTGTTCATGCTCAACAAGTCAATCGAGTGGATAGAGCTGTTCTGGCACGAGGGGTGGACGTTCAATACTGACCTCATGGCCTCGACGTACTACCTGACCACAGGAATGCACGCGGCCCACGTCCTGGTTGGGATGTTGATCATGCTGTTCCTGATCGCACGGACCTACACGGGGGCCTACATGGGTGAAGAGGAGTCACAGACAATCGAATACTTCGGTCTGTACTGGCACTTCGTCGACATCGTGTGGCTGTTCCTGTTTCCGGTGTTTTACATCCTCTAGAGGTGGCAAAATATGGCATCAATCAAAACGTACACGACGATATTCGGGGTACTGATGGCCTTTTCGACCGTGCAGTTCGTCTTCGAATTCTCCGGTTTACTCGAGGACAACTACGGCCCGATCATGGCGGTCATACTGGTTCTTTCGGTGCTGAAAGCGATGGCTGTGGCCGGCTGGTATATGCACATTATCGAGGAGCCACGGTCGATCACCTACATTGCACTGGCAGGCGTTCTCGGAGTCATCGCGCTGACCGTCGGAGCGACGTACTCCATCTCCTGAACAAAAACAGCGCCGCCGGCTACTTTTGAACTGTCTTAGGACTGATCGCTCACGACATCCCCGAAGTCGTACCAGCCCGGTTCGCGTTCGACCAGCCAGACGGCCGAATCAAGCGCACCAGCGGCGAACACGCCGCGGTCTTCCGCACGGTGTGTGAGTGTGAGTACCTCATCGTTGTCCGCCAGCAAAACTTCGTGTTCGCCACGGACATCCCCCGCTCGCCTGACCATCATACCGACCTCACCGTCCTCGCGGGGCTGGATCCCTTCACGTCCCGGGACGGTATCGAACTCACGGTCGGTTGCAATCTCCTCGAGAATCGACTTCGCGGTCCCACTGGGCGCGTCAACTTTTTTATTATGATGGGTCTCGAGAACCTCGACATCGTAGTCCGGAAGCGCCTCGAGCGCAGGACCGAGTGCCCGCAGAAGTGCCTGGATGCCCCGGGAGAAGTTCGTCGCTTTCAGAAGCGGGACGGTCGAACTCACCTCTTGCAGGACCGACAGTTCGTCGTCCTCGAAGCCGGTGGTGCCGACTACAAGCGGGACGGCCGCCTGAGCGCAAGCCTGGGCGAGAGCAGTCGTGGCCTCGGGCAGCGTGAAATCAACAACGACGTCGGGGTCGTGTTCTGCGAGGGCGGTGGCTTGCTCGTCGGGCGTGTACACCGGGATAGCAAGGTCCGGCGGGTTGACCGCGATCCCGAATGCGACGGTCGTTTCTTCCCGCTCGCTGGCCGTTTCCAGAACAGTCCGTCCCATCTGACCCGAGACACCGCTGATACACAGTGTGGTGGCCGTTCCGGATGTCATCGTGTTTCGACCTCGATCGGCTCCTCGTACTCGGCGAGTAGGTCGGCAAGACGGTCCCGGTCCTGTGGGGTAATCTCCGTGAGTGGCGACCGCAACCGCCCGGGACCGTAGCCACGAATCTCCATCGCCGCCTTGACCGGAATCGGGTTCGTCTCCCAGAACAGGGCACGAAACAGTGGCCCAAGCTCGTGGTGGCGCTGGCGTGCTCTCTGGTGGTCGCCCTCGAGTGCTGACCAGACGAGGTCACGCATGCGTTCGGGTTCGACGTTGGCGGCGACGCTGATACAGCCCCTCCCGCCGACCGAGAGGATCGGAAGCGTCTCGCCATCGTTGCCCGAGAGTACGCCGAATGACTCCTCGCGCGTGCGTTCTGCGATCTCGCTGATCTGGTTGAGGTCACCGCTTGCGGCCTTGTACCCCTGGATGTTCTCGTGGCTTGCGAGTTCGACGACCGTGTCTGCCGCAATATTTTGTCCCGTCCGCGATGGCACGTTGTAGACGATCTGCGGGACGTCGACCTCGTCGGCGATTGTCTCGTAGTGCTCGCGGAGGCCACGCTGTTCCGGTTTGTTGTAGTACGGCGAAATGAGCAAGAGGCCATCCGCGCCCGCCGCGGCTGCGCGCTTGGAGAGCGAGAGGGCCTCGTCGGTGTTGTTCGAACCGCTGCCACCGATTACCGGGATGTCGACGGCCTCGACCACAGCCTCGATAACCTCGACGTGTTCGTCGTGGGTGACGGTCGCGGATTCGCCTGTCGAACCCATCGGAACGAGGCCGTCGACCCCCGCCTCGGCAAGCCGCCTGGCGTCCTCGTGGAGTGTTTCGTAATCGATACTGCCATCTTGGTGAAATGGCGTGCACATCGCGGGGTACACGCCTGCGAAGGTGTCTGAGTCTGTCATCGTTGGGGTATTCACTGTTGTATCTAACGTCGATTCTCGTGTGTTTGTGTCCATCGGTTCCCACGTGTGGGCCAATGGGTGAACACACAGCGGTTCAGGAACAAAAAACGGATGACCAGTGACAGCAGCGCCACGGCCGCCACGAGCCTGGATTATGCTTTGCGTTTGCGGAACGCACGGCAACCCGACCCGGCCGCCCCGAATGCACCTCTGGTAGTTTTCATACCTGTCAAACTAATCAGCGTGAACTTAGATGTTGTGGCTTCTGGAGGATAGAAGCGAAAAGCCCTGTCGGCGCCGTCAGTGCAAGTAAGTGACACGAAACGTTTACTTTTTGAGTAGTGATGCCGTAGTATCTGTTGATATGGTTGGACACAACGGTCTCAAGCTCCGAATGCTGGCCGCAGGGAGCATTCTATTTGGCTTCTATGCGGCACTCGCCGGCGCGGTAATGTGGCAGTTTGGCACAGGAACGACGATCCTTGCCCTCCTCCTGCTCGGCAGCGTTGGCTTCGTGGGCTTTCAGTACAAGTTCGGGAAGTGGGCGGCACTCAGAAGCGTCGGTGCAGAGGATATGCCGGAACGGGCAGAGGGACGCTACGACTACGGGCGAATCCACCAATCGACAGAACAGCTTTGCCAGGAGATGGGCATCGACAAACCCCGTCTGATGGTGGCGGACATGGGGGTTCCAAACGCGTTCGCAGTGGGTCGAAAGAAGGCGGGCGTCGTCGTAATCTCGCACGAAATCATCGACCTGCTAGAACACGACGAACTCGAGGGTGTTATCGCCCACGAGCTCGCTCACATCAAGAACCGCGACGTGGTGATCATGGTGCTCGGTCAGTCGATCGCGTCGATGGTCGGTATCGTCGTCCAGTGGGCGTACATCCTCGGTGGGGATCGCAACATTGGCACCTACTTTGCAGGGATGATCCTCGGCACCATCGCCCAGATGATCGTGATGATCTTCGTGATGGCGATCTCCCGGTACCGGGAGTTCGTGGCCGATTCGGACGCCGCGGAGTACACCCGAAACCCCGAAGCGATGGCGCGCGCCTTAGAGAAGATCAGTTCCGGCGCGAAAGGCAAGGAGATGGAGGGCGAAGAGACGGTCAATGCCCTCTGTATATTCGGTAGCGCAAGCGGCGCGCTCCAGAAGATCTTCTCGACGCACCCGCCGACCGAGGAGCGCATCAGTCGTCTGCGTTCCTGGTAGTCGTCCCGGTACAGGGGGCCTTGCACGCCAAGTGACAAACTCTTTTGAGATGGGCTATTAAAACTGGTGTAATGAGTGAGATCCACCCCGGCCAGCGGATTGCGGTTCTCGCGGATTCACAGAACCTCTATCATTCGGCCCAGAGCATGTACTCCCGCAACATCGACTACGCGGCGCTACTGGAGGAAGCAGTCTCGGGCCGGGAGTTGACGCGTGCGATCGCCTACGTTATTCGTGCTGACGCACCGGAAGAGGAGAGCTTCTTCGACGCACTCGTTGATATCGGCTTCGAGACCCATATCAAAGACATCCAGACGTTTCCCGACGGCTCGAAGAAAGCAGACTGGGATGTGGGACTGAGCCTCGATGCGGTCACACTGGCAAATCACGTCGACTCCATCGCCCTCTGTACCGGCGACGGGGACTTCACGCGCCTGTGTCGCCACCTGCAGCACATGGGTGTCCGCGTCGAGGTTTACTGTTTTGAGAGTTCGACATCCGAGGAACTGATCGGCGCCGCCGACGAGTTTACCAACATGAGCGGACGGTCAGACAGGTTCCTGCTATGACGATGGGTGTACCGGCGCTGCGGACGATTGCGGACTACCAGTTTGGTGTCGGTGTCGGTGACGTACTGTTTCCCAACGGATCCGAGGAGCTTTCGATCACACGAACGAACTCCGGACGACCCCGTCAGATCAAGCTCCGACACCAACGACTGGCAACCTACGGAACCGATGGCCGCTTTCGTCTCGGGCTGGCTGGGGCGCGACGCCTGCAGGATGGGTTCGACGAGGGCTATCGCGTCACGGTTGGTTCGGAGAGCGAGCCGTACATCCGCGAGGGGCGAAACGTCTTTGCGAAGTTCGTCCTCGCCACTGACAGGACGATCCGCCCGCGCGACGAGGTTATCATCGAGCACTCCGACGGGTCGTTGCTCGGTGTCGGGCGGGCAGTGCTCTCAGGCAGTGGGATGGAGACGTTCGGTACCGGAATGGCAGTCAAGGTGCGCCACGGTGCCCCCGAGTAGCCCCTGGCGTCGCTGAAGATTGGTCGTCGGGCGACAGTGGTAGCGCAGGTCTTTTGACCACGAGGGGTAAATCAGTGGGTATGTTTGGAAGAGGCGGCGGTGGCGGACTCGACCCTAACAAGATGCAACAGATGATGGAGCAGATGGGTATCGATATCGACGAAATCGACGCCGAAGAGGTCATCATCAAAACGAGCGACGAGACGCTGGTGTTTACAGACGCTGATGTCCAACGAATGGGCGCACAAGGTCAGGAGACGTACAATATCGTCGGCACGCCCGAGACGCGCGAACCGGGAACCGGCGAGGTCGAAGCTGAGACCGACGACGGGGAGGAGGCCATTCCACAGGGGGATGTCGACCTGGTCGCCCAGCGGACGGGCGCAAGCGAATCGGCAGCACGGGAAGCACTCGAGACAACAGACGGGGATCTTGCTGCTGCCGTCGACAGATTGGAGTAACGTGGCCTTCCTGTTCGTCCACGAAGATCGCGAGTATCTGCTGTCACCAGGGGAGAGACTTGAAACGGACCTTGGCGTGCTGGAGGTACCGTCTGACGTTTCACCCGGAGAAACCGTCGAGACACATCTGGGCACGGCCTTCATCGCCCGCAAACTCCGCCTGCCGGACCTGTTTCACCACCTGGATCGAACCGGCGCACCGATGATGCCACGCGACGTGGGGCTCGTTCTCGGCCTGACAGGTGTTGCGACCGGCGACCGCGTTCTCGATGCTGGAACCGGAACCGGGATCCTGGCGATTGCGATGGCCCGGACCGGAGCCGAGGTACTCAGCTTTGAGGTCGACGCGGAGTTCGCGGAAATTGCGCGTCAAAATACAGATGTCGCGGGGGTTACAGACCGCGTTGAGGTGCGGACTGGAGACGTGACCGAACACCTCGGCGGGCACGACCCGTTCGACGCGCTCACACTGGACACGGCTGACGCGGCGGCGGTCATCGAGCGAGCTCCGGACCTACTCACCCCCGGTGGGTTCGCAGCCGTCTACTCACCGTTTGTCGAGGACTCCCGAACTGTCGTCGAGACCGCCAGAGACGTTGGTCTCGTAGACGTGGAAAGCCGCGAGACGATTCAACGCGAGATGGACTTCGACGACCGCGGTTCGCGGCCCTCGACCCGCGGTGTTGGCCACACCGGCTATCTGACAATCGCACGCCGTCCCTGATCGGCGGTACCGGGACGAGGTCGCGAAGGGGTGCTTGCTCGCCGGGGAAGATGGCGTAACTTTTTATTCGGGTACGCATGAATCCTGGCCCAGAGGATGCGGAGGGCGCTCGTGGGTACGACCGTGTTAGCCCTGTTCGTCGTCGGAAGTCTCACGCTCGGGGTCACAGCGACAGCGGGGCCGTTTGCCGACGCAGGACTGGATCAGACTGTCGACCGCGGAACGAACGTGTATCTCGATGCGGGCGGTTCGGTTGCGCCGGATGGTTCGATCAGCAGCTACGAGTGGACGATCGAGCGGCCGGACGGCACCGAGATGGAACCGGCGTGTCGGGACTGCGTGACGACTAGCTTCGTGCCATCACAGATTGGGCAGTACGAGGTTACCGTCCGGGTCCGCGGGGAAAGCAGAGAGACTGCGACGGACACGATGTACGTCGAGGTGCGCGAGCCGGAGGGCCCCGAGGTATCGCTTTCGGGACCCGCGACCCTCGATGTCGACCAGACCGGCACGTTCACCGTAACGGCCAGTGGTGAGGACCCGGACCTGGTCAGTTGGTACGTCGACGAGCAGTTCCAGCGGTACGACGGGATCTCGGACGGGAGCGACAGGTTCGAACGTGCATTCACTACTCCGGCGGAGTATCTGATCGAGGCAGTCGTGGTCGATCAGATGGGACGCGAGGCGAGAGCAGAACACGCTGTAACCGTCGTTGCGGATGGTGATGGAAGTGAGTCCAACAGAACGTCTGGAGAGGACGCCAGTACCGGCACCGATAGCGGCGGCGGGACGAGCGGTTCGGGCCTGAACGTCGAATTCAACGTCTACGACCGGGCCGACGAGAAGGTATTGATCGACCTCGGTACGATCGACAGTCAGTTTGTCTCCGTCCAGGTCGACGGTGCGAGGATTGATCTTACCGAGTACCTCGGCAAGGAGGCGTACATCGCACAGGAGGACAAAACCAACAGCGCCCACAGAGGCGGACTCGACGCCGCGAAAGTCCTTCAAAAAGAGGGCTACGACTTTACTGAAAAGGAAATCGCACAACAGGTTGTCGCTCAACGACAGGCGAGCAACGATGATACCATCAATAA
>JAQCMX010000183.1 GCA_028274885.1 Haloarculaceae archaeon | reverse complement strand
CGACTCCTGTCGCTTTTGATCGACAGCCCCAGGACCGGCCGCGAACTCAGCGAGGAAACCGAGATGTCCCGGGCGACCGTGTACAGACGACTCGAACGGTTACAAAAGAACGGCCTCGTCCGCACGGAGATGCAGATCGATCCGGACGGCCATCATCGAAAGGAGTTCCACGCCACTGTTAGCGGGTTCGACTTCGACGTCGGGACCGAGGGGATCGAATTGGGTGGCGGACAGACGGACCACGAGTCCACCACGCGACGGTACTGAGAGCGTCGCTCGGGACCGGCAAGGACCTCCACATCCCGATGCGTAGGGAAGCGCCTCGCTGACTACCTCTAGCCATCTCCGATCCGGTTTTCAAGCGGTTCTATTTATGCCGACGTCGTAGCTCCCGGCGTTATGAGCGATGTCTGTGCCCTCTGGCGTTCTCGTAACGACTCTGTGACCCGTGAAGCCACGTTTGACGGCCCGCGATCGAGAACGCGATTTGCCCCTGACCGTACCGGAACTGTCGACGCAGTGAACAGAGACGGTTAGACGTGGAGTAATCGCCCCGGATTTGTCAGCATATCTGCATGCTTTCGGACGTGGTACCGGCATTGTAAGTAAACTACCCCACCTGCTCTGCGCTACTTTGCGCGGGGTCTGAGGAGTCTCTCGCTGACCCACGGCTGGATCTCCGTTCCGCAGGTGGTGAACCCCCGGTGCTCTCATATAAATACCGAAACAATTATTCCGATGAAAAACAACTGTCTTTGAGACGATCGATGACAGAACACAATCTGTCGATGACGCGGCGCAACGTTTTATTATTAAGCAGTGCTGCCCTCGCCGGAGGGCTAGCAGGTTGTAGTGACAGCGATGGTGGGGTCGACGAGGATGCCCCGACCTTGACACACGAACGGTGGGGGAAAGGCGACACCGACCTCTCCTACTGGACCAGCGACTTTTACACACCGATCGAGGGTGAGAGCAGTCAGCCCGCGGCTGCGCCGGCCCTCAACACACAACACAGCGAGTGGGCCGAGAACCATCCGGACTACCAGATCGACGTGACCTATCCTGCCTTTGGCCAGTGGCGCGACGATCTTCTGACGCGGGCCTCACAGGGGAACGCCCCGGACGGGTCAACGATCGACTCCTCCTGGGTGGCTGACTTCTACGAGTTCCTGACGCCGCTGAACGACCACGTCGACAACACCGACGACTTCTTTCCGTTCGTCACGGAGACCACAGTACAGGACGGGGACCTGCTTGCGGCCTGGAAGTACACCGGCTGCCGGTGTCTGTATTACCGGCAGGACCTGATCGACCAGTACGGTGACGGCGAGCCGCCACGAACCTGGGAGGACCTCATCGGTCTCGGGGAAGATATCGCCGACGGCGAGGATATCACGTCGTTTATGTTCCGGGCCGAGCCGTTCGACAATCTGCCGTACTTCTGGGGACAGGGCGGCGAACTCGTCGACGAGGAGGGCGCGCCGGTCCTCGACGAGGACGGCAACCGGACGGCGATGGTGAACGTCCTCTCGTTCATCAGGGATCTAATCGATTCCGGTGTGACGCCACAGCGGGTGGCAAACATCGAGGATGTCGAGGATCTCCCCAGGGAGGGACGCAACGATCAACTCGCGATGTTTATCGGCAACAACGACCTGATCGAGCGGTCGTTCAAAAACCAGGTCGAGGACGACAGTTGGCAGCGCTGGCAGGTCGCACACATCCCAATGATGGAGCCAGACCAGTTCGCCACCGGCGTCGGTGGCTGGACCGAGGGCACGTTTATCGAGGGCGACGGCAACGACGCGACCGCGATGAAAGAGTTCATATCGAAGTTTGTCGAACCCGACGCGATGGCCCGATACTGCGCGGCGACGAACTTTCTCCCGACGCGGGAGTCGGCATACGACAGCGAATTCTACGGGGACAACGCTATCGAGTACCAGGACACGTTCCGGGAGCTACTCCAGGACGGCTTCGCACGGCCGGCGGTCCCGATCTACACGACCATCGCCGACGAGTACCGGGTTGCGATCCAGAATGTCGTCACCGGACAGGACGACCCCGAGTCGGCCGTCGACGCGATGATCGCCAACGTCAACGAGGAGTATCAGGCGTGAGACCCCAAGGATCCTAAGTTATGGCAACCGCTGACCAGGACGGGCTGGTGCGTCGCGGTTTCGGGCGGGTCCGCGGTTTGTCGCGGCGACTGATCGACCATCCACTCCCGTGGCTGCTGCCGACGCTCGTCGCGCTGGGTGTCTTCCAGCTCTATCCGATGATCGAGGCCGTCACGATGAGTCTCACCGACGAGAGCCTCATCAGACAGGGTTCGGAGTTTGTCGGTCTGGACCAGTACACCCGCCTGCTTAGTGACCCGGAGTTCTACGAGATGCTTCGTATAACGGCCATCTACGCCTTTTCCAGCGTGATCCTACACGTTCTTCTCGGGCTGGTGCTGGCATTGGCCATCGACTACGGTGTCAGGCGCGGGCTCCACGGCCACCTCACGACCAGGGTGTCAGTGCTTCTGGCGTGGATCGTCCCCGGCATCATCATCGGCTTGGTGTGGAAGGTGATGCTCGTCGAAACCGAATTCGGGGCGGTCAACCACTTTCTCGGACTGCTGGGGATCGGTCCCATCCCGTTCCGATCGGATCCCCAGCTCGCCCTTGTCTCGACTATCATCGCCGGCACCTGGCGCGGGACCGCCTTCTCGATGATCATGATCTACGGGGGGCTCCAGCGGGTGCCACAGCGCCTCTACGAGGCCGCTCGCGTCGACGGGGCCGGCCGCTGGGCACGGTTCCGTCACGTGACCCTCCCTCAACTCAAGCCGGTGTTGTTCGTGACGACGGTGCTCGTGACGATTTACGCGCTGAACACGTTCGATCTGATCTTCGCACTCACCGGCGGCGGGCCGGGCCGGGCGACACAGGTGCTCTCGCTTTTCATGTACGAGGAGGCGTTCGAAAAATACGCGCTGGGCCGCGGTGCCGCGATCGCTGTGGTCATGCTGTGTATCAATCTGCTGCTGACCGGTGTGTACCTCTACATGTTCGACATTGGAGATGAAATATGACCGACGACGGAACCGAACGGACTGACGGCGGGCTCGCTGGGGAGGAAAAGACGGTCACCGATCCGGCGTCTCGGACAGCGTTCCAGCGGGTCAGAGACCGCCTGCCGGTGATCGGCGTCCGACCCCTCGACATCGTGGTGTACATCGTCTACGGGCTCGCGATGGTGTTTTTCGCGTTTCCAGTCCTGTGGGTGGTGTCGGCGAGTCTCCGTCCCGAGGGGGAACTGTTCAGCTACCCGTTCCGACTGTTCCCGCAGGAGGTGTCGCTGAGTGCCTACGAGCAGGTGTTCAGTGCGGGGATGATGACGTGGCTGTTCAACTCCACTATCATTACGGTCCTGGGTGTTGCGAGTATCATCGCCGTTTCGGTCCCGGCTGCCTACGCCTTCTCCCGGTTCGAATTCCGGGGCCGGCGCGGGTTGCTCGGACTGGTGTTGATGTTTCAGATGATCTCGTCGGTTATCATCATCGTGCCGTTGTACACTGTGATGACAAGTCTGGGACTGATCCGCACCCGTGCCGGGTTGATTCTACTGTATGTCGGCATTCAGACGCCGTTTTCGATCTGGCTGCTCAAAGGGTACTTCGATACGGTGCCCCGGGAACTGGACTACGCCGCGCGGATCGACGGATGCAGTCGGCTGCAGACGCTCAGACACGTTCTTTTGCGGCCGATCGCCCCCGGGATTGCGGTGGTGGCGATTTTCAACACCGTGTTGACCTGGTCCGAATTCGTGCTGGCGTACACTGTCCTGGGAACCGAAAGTGACCTCCACACCATCTCGATTGGTATCTACAACTTCCAGTCACAGTTTGGCAACGACTGGCGGGCCATCGCGGCCGCGAGCGTCGTCGGGATGCTCCCGCTCGTGATCGTGTTTATTGGCCTCCAGCGGTATTTCGTCAAAGGGCTCATCGAAGGTTCGCTCAAAGGACAATGACAGACAGATCCACCGACAACACGACGGCACAGACACACCTGGAACTGCAAAACCTCGTCAAGGAGTACCCCGGCGGTACGATGGCTGTCGACGATATCTCGCTGTCGCTCCCGCGAGGCGAATTGCTGGTACTCGTCGGACCGTCCGGGTGTGGCAAATCGACGACACTGCGGTGTATCGCCGGCCTGGAGGAACCGACCGCAGGCGACATCCTGATCGGCGGCGAGTCGATGGTCGGCCGTCGCCCGGAGGAGCGCGAGATTGCGATGGTGTTTCAAAACTACGCGCTCTATCCGCACAAAACCGCGCGACAGAACATCGGATTCGGACTCCGGATGACGACCGACCTCCCCGACGAGGAGGTCCGAAACCAGGTCGAACGCGTCGCGGAGACGCTGGGGATAACGGACCTGCTGGAAAAAAAGCCGGGATCACTGTCCGGCGGCCAGCAACAACGGGTCGCGCTTGGCCGAGCGATCGTCCGGGACCCTGCGGTGTTCCTGCTGGACGAACCGCTCTCGAACCTCGACGCGACGCTCCGGACGCAGATGCGAACCGAGATTCAGCAACTCCAGCGGGATCTCGAGGTGACGACCGTCTACGTCACACACGACCAGACCGAAGCGATGACAATCGGGGACCGGATCGCGGTGCTCCGTGACGGCCATCTCCAGCAACTCGGGAGGCCGATGGCCTGCTACCGGGAACCCGCCAACCGGTTTGTTGCCTCGTTCATCGGTGAGCCATCGATGAACCTGCTCGAGTGCCGCGTGGCAGCCGGGGACGAGGCACTTGTCGGGCCAGTGGCGTATCCGATCGACGACACCCTGGCCGCCGCCGCGGCCGAGGCCGACGGGCGGGACGTGACCCTGGGAGTGCGGCCGGAGGTGCCGACGCTGCTCGGCCCCGAAGAAGACGACAGCGGGCCGAGTTTCCCTGGCCGGATCGACGTGGTTGAACCGGTCGGAGAGCGCTCGTTTGTCTACGTCACGCTCGACGACGGCCCCCAGTTGACCGTTGCAGTCCCAGGGCGGCCACCGGCGCGCGAGGGCACACCCGTCCGCGTGCAGATCCCCCGTGACGGCGTCCACATCTTCGACGGGCAGACAGGGGAGGCGCTCCACCATCCCGCCCACAGTGAACTGGAGGGGCGGGTCCCGACCAGCACCCCCGGCGGTGACTGATCGGCTCGTGTGCCAGGCGGAACTCGTCACGTCGATGCGTTGGAGGGGCTTCCCGGCCGGGGGTCACAATCCGGACCCCGCGACAAGCCAGACGGCACCCGCCAACAGAGAGCTGACCGGGGTCCTGCGGGCAGGGTGGCACTGCCTGACATCAGTATCTGTCCTGCTCGTTTCGACACTCGACATCCCATACCGGCGAACAAGCTGTAGGATCGATTCTCAGGGGACCACTCGACACGGACTTGCCCGACCGGAGTTGTTTTGTCCACCGGAACCCCCAGGTTGAACAGATGGTGACCCGCAAATGAGTGAGGCCGGTATGGGGGCGCTTGGCGGGGCGTATCTGCGCTGTCTCCAGGCGATCGGACGCCGCCTCGACTACGGGACGAGTATCTACGAGCGCGAGTGGGACGTGTTGGTCGTACTCGACGCTTGCCGGGTCGATTCGCTCCGGGCCGTGGCCCCCGAGTACGAGTTTCTGGAGACGGTGGGGAGACACCGCTCGGTCGGGAGTTGCTCCTCGGAGTGGCTGGAAAACACGTTCCAGACCCCCGAGCACAGGAAGGCGGTCGCCCGGACGGCGATGGTGACCGGCAACACCTGGACCGACCGGTATCTCGACGCCGACCGCTTTGCCCGCATAGACGAGGTCTGGAAGTACGCGTGGGACGAGGCCCTCGGGACGGTTCCCGCCGATGCGATCACCGACCGTGCGATCCGCGCCGCGCGCGACAGCGACCCCGAACGGTTGGTTGTCCACTACATGCAACCCCACCACCCGTTCGTGCCGGATCCGGTGGCGGGCGACAGCGGCATGGCACGGACCGGAGCCCGCAGCAGCGAGACCAACCCCTGGATCCTGCTCCGACAGGGGACACTCCAGGAGGGTCGGGTCCGGGAAGCCTACGAGGCCAACCTCCGGTACGCGCTCCGCTCGGTCGGGACGCTCCTGGAAAACATCGACGGCACGGTGGTGTTGACCGCCGACCACGCCAACCTGTTTGGGGAGTGGGGGCTGTACGGCCACCCGATCCACACCCCCGTGCCGGCACTGGTCACCGTTCCCTGGGCGGAGACGACCGGACGCGACCGACATACCCGTGACCCGTCGCTCTCGCCGCCGGCTTCCCTTCCGGTCTCACGCGTCTACGGCGCCGAGGGCGACGGCGAGCGCCTCAAGGCACTCGGCTACCGCTGAGAAACGTCACTGTCACCCCTCTAGCGACGGAGAACGCGGTCTGTGAGCCAGCAGCCGTCCAGTTCACCGGAATGTTCCGTCGAGAGCCCGAACACGTACGTTTCGGTCCGCCCGTTGGATCCGGTGAGTGTGACGCGTTGCTCGGCGGTCGTACCGTCCCGTTCCATCGGTCCTGGCGTCGCTTCGACGTGGTCGACCATGGGGGCGTACTCCGGTCCCGTGACCATCTGAACAAACCGATCGAACGGGCCTGTCGATCGGCGGTTCGCCGGCGACGCGAAGTTGTACGCGACGCCGATACCTGCGTTCTCGAACGGATCGTCGTTCGCGGCGAGTCCCTCCAGTTGGATGTTAATGACCTCCGTCGGGCTGTACGTCTGGGCCGGTGTCGGCAACTCCGCAATCGGGTAGTCATCACTCATGTGAGTGTCCTAGAGTATGACTCGGTACGTATGAACTGTCCGCCCGACGGGACAACGCTGGCGGCGCTGCGGTCCGGCAGGTCGTCGAGGATCACGAGGGGGTGGCGTAAGTCGATCCACGACGCCCTGTCGAGTGATTCTTTACTATCGCAGCCATACTATATCGCGTGCAATCTGTCCTCTCCGAGCGCGATCGCACGAAGGTTGACTCCGGTGCAGACGGGAGCTTCTACGACACGCCGCGGTTTGTCACGCACGCCGACGATGGGTTTCTCCATCGGCTCACTGACACCTACGGATCGGTGCTCGCGGACGGCGACAGGGTCTTTGACGCGATGAGCAGTTGGGTGTCACATCTTCCGGACCAGGAGTACGAGCGTGTCGTCGGTCACGGTCTCAACGAGGCTGAACTCGCAGCCAACGAGACACTCGACGAGTGGTTCGTCCAGGATTTCAACGGGGACCAGAGGCTTGCTCTCGATGACGGGGAGTTTGACGCCGTCCTCTGTGCCCTGTCTGTCCAGTATCTCCAGTACCCGGCGGCCGTGTTTGCCGAGTTCGAGCGCGTGCTCGCCCCCGATGGCGTGCTCGTCGTGAGTTTCTCCAGCAGAATGTTTCCGACGAAGGCCGTCCGCGCGTGGCGGCTGGCCGGGATGGACGAACGGATCGAACTGGTGACGACATACTGTGAGGCCGGCGGCCTGTCCGTCCAGGAGGTACTCAGAGACCGGCCCGAACGGGATCCCTTCGTCGCCGTTCTGGCGGGCTAGACACCGACCCGACGGTCCCAGTCTGGATCCCCAAACGATTGTACACCAGTTTGGCTCCATTACATCAGTTCTTATTACGATGAAATCCTAAGAGTAAATAACTCGAATGTCATCACGATTCAGCGTCGGTATGGTCCAGCACGACCCTGTCGTCGGCGACGTCACCGGAAACGCCGAACTGATCGCTCGCGAATACGACCAACTGCTCGAAACGGAGCCATCCCTCGTCCTCACACCGGAACTCTCACTGGTCGGTTACCCGCCACGGGATCTTCTCCACCGGCAGGGCGTGCTCGATGCACAGGAGGCGGCGCTTGAAGCACTCGCCAAACGGACGAAAGACGGGCCGCCGCTGGTCGTCGGTGCGACGCTACGGACGGGCCGCGAGACAGGGGCACCGCTGTACAACGCAGCGGTCCTGCTGCGGGACGGGCGTCGGGCCGCGACGTATCACAAGCGTCTGCTCCCGACTTACGACGTGTTCGACGAGCACCGGTACTTCCGGACCGGCACCGAACCGACACTGGTGACCGTCGATGGCGTCGACGTGGGGCTGACGATCTGTGAGGACGCCTGGCACGACGCGGTCGTTACCGGGAAGCGGCGCCACGGGACGAACCCGTTACAGGAGACCGCCGACGAGGGTGCCGACCTCCTCCTCACGCTCTCGGCGAGCCCATTCAGCCTCGACAAGCCAGCCCGACGGGAGCGACGGTTCCTTGCCCACGCCGCCGACGCGGACTGTCCGGCGGTGTTTGCAAATCAGGTCGGCGGCAACGACGAACTGATCTTCGACGGCCACTCGTTCGTGGCGGCCGACGGCCACGTCCTGGATCGACTGGCCGGCTTCGAATCCGAAACGGCCGTAGTTGAGGTGCCCCTCGAAGGTCAACACGGCGACCCCGTGCCCGGCTACGACGCGGACACGGCCTCACAGGCCCGGCAAGCCCTCGGACTGGGTCTTCGTGACTACTTCGCAAAGACCGGCTTCGATGGGGCAGTCATCGGACTCTCCGGGGGTATCGACTCGTCGGTCACAGCCACGCTGGCGGCTGACGCGCTCGGAGCCGAGAATATCTACGGCGTCTCGTTGCCGAGCAACGTAACGAGCGAGGAGAGCGTTGCTGACGCCCGTGCGGTTGCAGAAAACATCGGAATCGACTTCGACGTGATCCCCGTCGGTGCGGCCGTCGACGCGATCTGCGGGACGGTCGGGGAACACGCCAACCCACTCACCGGTGTCGCGGTCGAGAACGTCCAGGCCCGGGTCCGGGGTGACGTGTTGATGGGGCTGGCCAACGAACGGGGCGCGCTCGTGCTCACACCGGACAACAAAAGCGAGGGGGCGGTGGGCTACTGCACACTGTACGGGGACACCGTCGGTGCGCTCGCACCGCTTGGCGACTGTTACAAACGGCTCGTCTACCGGTTGGCGTCGGCGTTCAACGACCGCCCGCCTGCGTCCGCCACGTCCTCGACGGTCATCCCCACATCAGTCCTCGAGAAGGAGCCGACCGCCGAACTTCGGGAGGGCCAGACCGACGCCGAGGAACTGCCGGCGTACGAGCAACTCGACCCGGTGTTGGAGGGGTACATCGAGGGCGGCCAGGACGGGAGCGCCCTCCGCGAGCACCATCCCGGGAGCGTCGTCGACGAGACCCTCTCACGGGTGACCGGTGTGGAGTTCAAACGCCGGCAGACGCCTCCACCGCTTCGCATCACCCGGAAGGCGCTCGGGCGCGGGTGGAACTACCCCGTCGCCGCCGAGTACGACCACGTCGTCGGCGACGAACACGCAGCGAAAAAAAAGTGAGGTCATCGGCTGCCCGGCCTGCGCCACGGATCCGGTCGGTCCGAGTGGGACTCACAGGCCACGGCGCCCGGGTCAT
>JAQCMX010000176.1 GCA_028274885.1 Haloarculaceae archaeon | reverse complement strand
GGTCGGCCCGCTCACCGGACGGGATCGAATCGGTAGCCATCCCACTCCTGGCTCTCCGGGTCCTTGATACCGGCCTCGGGGTCGCGTAGCTCCGCGACGTAGACCGGTTCGACCGCGTCACCGGTTTCGATATCGTCGGTGGTGACCTGTCCGAGCGCACGGACGAACGTGTCCTCGATGTCGAACTCAACGATCGCCAGCGTGTTGGGTTCGCGCACACCCGGTGGGGTGGCCATCGAGTGGGTCCAGGTGACCACCTCGCCGCGTCGCTCCGAGAGGTCGATCTTCTCCGTCTGGTCTTCGCCACAGTCGGGACAGAGCGCGTGACCGGGGTACGAGACGTGACCATTGGGACAGCGGTGTGCGTCGAAGGTCATTTTGCAGCCTCCATGACTGTCGTGATGACACAGTTGCCAAAGCCACCGACGTTACAGGCAAGGCCCACGTCGGCCGCTACCTGGCGTGGCCCTGCTTCGCCGACAAGCTGTTCGAATATCTCTACGCCCTGTGCGACGCCGCTTGCACCTAGCGGATGCCCCTTTGATTTCAGCCCGCCGGAGGTGTTGACCGGTAGCTCGCCGTTCTTCGCGGTGTCGCCGTCCATCGCCAGCTCCCAGGCGTTGCCCTGCTCTGCGACGCCGATACCCTCGAGTTGGAGAAACTCCAGGATTGTGAACATGTCGTGGAGTTCCGCCACGTCGAGGTCGTCGGGGTCCAGTCCGGACATCTCGTAGGCCTGCCTGCTGGATTCGACGACGCCGCCCATGACCGTCGGATCCTCGCGCTCGTGGACGACGTGCGTGTCGGTCGCGCCGCCGATACCCGAGACCACAGCGTAGTCGTCGGTCAACGTTGCTGCGCGCTCCTCCGTGGTGAACAACATTGCCGCGCTGCCGTCGGTGATCGGACAGAAGTCGTACAGGCGCAACGGGTCGGCAACGATGGGTGACTCCAGAGCTTTCTCCATCGTGATTTCCGTCTGGAACTGGGCATTCGGGTTGTCGACGCCGTTCCTGTGGTTCTTTACTGCGACACGCGCCAGCGACTCACGGGGTGCGTCGAACCGCTCGAGATAGCGACGCGCGGTCATGCCCGCAAAAGAGGGGAGTGTAACCCCGTGTTTGTACTCGACAGGATGGACAATCGAGGCGATGACGTCTGTCGACTCCGGCGTGGTCCTGTGGGTCATCTTCTCACCGCCCACCAGTAGCGTCATCTCGCTCACACCGGAGGCAACCGACTGCCACGCCTCGTAGATACCCGCACCGCCGGACGAGGATGTCTGGTCGACTCGTTCACTGTATGCCGGCAGCAACGCAAGATCGTGGGCCAGGGCGTTCATAATGCCTGTTTGGCCCTCCAACTCGCCGCTGGCCATATTCGATACGTACAGGTGCTCTACGTCGTCCGGGCCGATGGGTGCGTCGGTCAGACACTCCTTGCCCGCCTCCGCGAGCAACTCACGGATCCAGGTGTCTCGCTGACCGAACTTTGTCATCGACGCTTCGATTACGGCGACTCCCATACCAACCTGCTCACAGGGAACTATTGTTTTCGTTGTGGTTGCGGATATCCCGACAGCGAACGAGCTCGGTCGTCGACAGCAACTGCCGAACCAGACTGCTTCGGAATTATATGTGGGGAGAGATCAGTTGTCTTCGATTGCGTCGATCACCACGCGGTGGCAACGACCATCTCCGTCGAGAGCGTCTGTAGGGTGATCACGAAAAATGCGAAACCAATCCAGAACGCTCCGGTCCGTTGTGAGAGGGCTGTAACCGTTTCGGCCACGGTGCGGGGGATGGTAGGATCCGATAAATATCTTTCCGGAGAGAGCACAGACAGACATCTGGGAATAGATTATCAGGTATGATAGTTTCGGCGCCAGGTATAATACCCAGGAAGGGAATACGTGCGAACAGCTACTATGAGGTGTCGTAGGCGCCGACAGCAAACAACAGGGGGACAGCAATAGTGGTAGATCTATTGATAGTAGCGCGTGGTGTCCTGATTACGGCGGGGTTCGTGCTTCTCGGTCTTGCGGTCTGGGTCGACAGACACCGCGACGCACCTGCGCTTCGTCCTTTCGTCCTCTTCGTGGCAGTGCTCGGGGCGGTGGCAGTCGTTGATGGCGCGGCTGCAGGTAATCTCACGTCGCTGTCGATTGTCTGGGTAGGTGCTCTTCTGGCAATCCCATGTGCGTTCACGTGGTTCGTGATCGAGTACTATGGTTTGCCGTATCTGTCCTCGCCAGTGCGGCGGATAGCGTTTCTCGCACCCGCGGTCGTCGGGGTCGCGGGCGGAACCGCTCTGGTCCTATCACCGTCGGCAGCGGGATCGATGGCGGAGGGAGGTCCGGCCGCTGCGTCGCTCCCGTCTCTGCTCGGGTTCGCCGCGATCGCCGAGCAGGCGGGCATCTACTACGCCAGTGGTGTCATGCTTGCCGGTGTTGGACTGCTCGTCCGGACAGTGGGGAATTACGAATATCTCGGCAGTCGCCTCGGATTTGCGCTGTCGTTTGTCGCCGCCTGGCCCTGGGTTGGATACCTGGTGACACCATCACTCGTGGGGAGTTTCCAGCGCGGAGGTGTCATCAGCGTGATCGCAGGCGGATACGTCCTGAGTGTAGGTGCGGTGGGATTTATTCTAACCCGTGGTGGCCTGTTCGAAGCGGCACCTGCGGCCGGGACGCTCGGCCCGAAGACTGTGCTGTCGGATCTTGAGGACGCGGTCATCGTGGTTGACGACGATCAACGGGTGGTCTCTCTCAACGCCGCAGCGATTGATACGTTCGGTGTCGAACCCAAATCGGTGAGCGGTCAACCACTCTCCGCATGTGTCGGAACCGACATCGACAGTTTGCAAGGCTCAGAGACGATCGAACTGACCACCCCGGAAGGGACCCGACAGTTCGATGCTTCGGTTTCGCCCGTGCGCGATAGGTACGATCGTAAGCCAGGGCACGCAATCGTGATCAGCGACATTACCCAGGAGCGGGTGCGGTCACAGCGACTTGCGGTCCTCAATCGCGTGCTCCGGCACAATCTCCGCAACGAGATGTCCAATATCATGGGACGAGCCGAGGTCATCGCCAGGAGCGACAACGAGTATGCAGACTCCGCGGAGACGATGCTTACCTCTGCCAACAATCTCATGTCGCTGAGCGAGCGCGCACGTCAGATTGAGGATATGCTGTCGGTCCAAGGGGATGGCATCGACAACGTCGCCCTCGCGGACCTCGTCGGTGATGTGATAGCGGAGTATTGCGGTGAGTATCCCGACGCGTCGCTTTCAGTTGACATCGATGAGTCGCTCACAGTACTAGTCGACAGTCGGACACTCTCCGGGGTCCTCAACAACCTGGTAGAGAACGCTCTGGTCCACAACGACGCCCCGACGTCGGTCGTCGTCATCAGCGCCCGCAGGACGGACAACGGCGTCCGTCTGTCCGTCTCTGATAACGGCCCGGGACTGCCCGAACACGAACGGGCTGTCGTCGAGGCTGGCGACGAGAGTGCCCTGGAACACGGGAGCGGACTCGGTCTCTGGGCCGTCAAATGGGGGGTCGTCGGGCTCGGCGGCAAACTCAGGTTCAACGACAACGAGCCACAGGGGACCATCGTTACCATCGAACTCCCGGAGACTCCAACGCCGGGGTCATCGATGGCGGCTACAATCGAAGCCGACTGATAGTGAGTATTGGAGTCTGTGTCCTGGCTTTCAGGACCTGCCTGCGACACCAGAGGTCACCACGGTTTGCTCAGATCAGTGTGGCAAACAACTCGGGCCAACCCCTGCGATCAGCGTGTCATAGAACCTTCCGCACGCTCTGCTTATCCACGTCTTGTAAGGACTTCCGTGCAAGATACAACGTGCGTGTTGCAATGTTTCGTGCAAATCCCATCCGGTAGTTACGAGATTGTTCGAAGCGAGTCGAACATGTGCCCCAGGTGAATCAAGGAAACAGACAGGCCGACCAGAAGCCACGTCTTGGCCGGTCACTCCCCACGCCACTTGGAGAGCAGGCCGCCGACGCCAATAGCGTAGCCAATCAGAAAGGAGACAAACCAGGGTTGACCGATGCCCTCGGTTCCCAAGTTGCTGGCGTACAACCCGATCCCGGCGAGGCCGAGCGCCAGTGCTAGGACCAATGAGACGGGGTTAGGTTCGGTCAGTAGA
>JAQCMX010000166.1 GCA_028274885.1 Haloarculaceae archaeon | reverse complement strand
TTCGAGGAAAACACGGTAAATGTCGTCAGTCGGCCGGGACCCGTCCGCTCGCAAGCACGACGAGGCCGAACCCGAACTGATCCTCAAGATGACCGACAGTACCACCGAACAGCCCGTCACAGGCTCGCCGCCACCGTCGTGAGAGAGCGGTCGCGGGCGAGCGGAGGCGGAGCCGCTTGTCCGGCGTGGTCAGCCTGACGAACGCGCGAAAGAGGAGATTCACCGGCGCCATGACGGGGCGATCGCTCGGCTTTGCATTCAGTATCGTGATACGGCGGTCGGGTGAGACTGACCGTATCCACTCCTTGATCACGGGCGCTGGCTCGGGGAACATCCCGACGACGAACGTGGAGAGAACTGCATCCACCTTGTCGACCGGAAGGTGCCCCGCGTCACCCCGAAGCACGTGTACGTTCTCCCAGCCGGACCGTCGAGCCCGCGTTCGGGCGCGCCGAACCATCCTGTCCGCGAGGTCGATACCGACGACTGTGCCCGCCGGACCGACCTGTGCCCGGAGATACGGGAAGTTCGCACCGGTGCCACAGCCGACATCGAGGACGGTCTCACCGGCCGAGAGAGACAGCGTCCCGACGGCGCGCTCACGCCAGACACCGACGCCGGGAGCCGTGGCGACGGCGTCGTACAGGCGGACCCAACGGTTATAGAAGCGTTCGACCGCGTTTTCTGTCCGGTTTTGCAACGTACGTTCACCCATCGTTTCCGGTGTCGTCGATCGTTGCACGGACGGTCTGAGCGACGGTCGGAGCGTCCGGACCCAGTAGGTAGATGACCGGTTCGATCCCGAACCCACCAGACTGGTAGAGCACGTCGGCGTCAGGCTGGGTGGCGAGTGCAGCACCGACAGCATCCGCAACGTCGGTTTCTGCATCGAACTCGACGAGAGCGTGCCCGCCGGCCGCCAGTGCCTCGAGCGTCTCCGTGCTGTACGCGACGTTCACCGCTGCACGTGGGTCGGTGCCGTGACCTCGTGCAGCGAGTAAAACCGTCGCGACGTGCTGGCTGACGCCGAATGCCGGGTCATCTGGGACTGTGACCTGCCCCCGGATGTCGAGCATCCGACCCGGGACCGCAGCCACGTCCTCGATGGTCTCTGCGTCGTCGAGACACTCCACGAGATTGGATCCGACGGCCGGGATGTGCTGTGCGAACCCGCGGGCGTTCTGGAGAATGCGGAGACCTCGCCGGATCGACGCCCGGACCCGTCCCGACTGACGGAGGCGCCCGTCCGGGTTGTGAACTACGAGTTCCCCCCCGTACTCTGCCAGTTCCGGCACCGCCTTCGCGTGTAACTCGGCGAGAGTCCCCCCCTGTTCCAGATCACGGATGCACACCTCGACCTCGATCAGCGCCTCGACTGGGGTCATGTCGCCGCTGGTCAACCCGTCTGCAAGTCGGTCGACGAGGTTCGTGACCCGTTCGTCTGCGAGCAGTTGTCCGTTGCGCGCGACGTCGCCGTTGGCGTATTTCGAAACAGCACTCTGGCTGATCCCCAGTAACTCGGCCACTTCGCTCTGTGTCTTGCCGCTGTCGCGGAGTTTCTCCGCAAGCACCGATCGGAGGGTGGGGAGAAAGTCCTCGACGACGACCTCCTCGATGAACTTCATGGGACCCCCTCAATCATCACTGGTCACCACCGAACTCCCTGTCACCGCCGATCTTCGAGGCCTGGGGACCCTCCTGGTTCTGGTACTTCGAACCGCGTTCCTCGCCGTAGGGCCGGTCAGCCCGCGAGGAAAGCTCCGTAAACGTCAGCTGTGAGATTCGCATCTCCGGCGCGAGGGCGACCGGCGCAGCACCGAGATTCGAGAGTTCGAGTGTGATCTGGCCCTGGTACCCTGGATCTGCCAGACCTGCGGTCGCGTGGACCACGATCGCAAGCCGGCCCAACGAGGATCGTCCCTCGACGTGAGCGATAAGATCCGGGGGGATCTCGACGCGTTCCAGCGTGGTTCCGAGCACGAAGTCCCCGGGATGGAGAATAAAATCCTCGCCTTCCGGAACGACAACTTCGTCGACGTACTCGTCGATCTCCCGTTCGCTGCCGGGGTGGATACAGGGGATGTTCGTCCGCTGGAACTCCAGAAACGTTCGCCCGAGACGCAGGTCGACACTCGCGGGCTGGATCTGTAGCCCGGGGTCGTCGAGCGGTTCGATGACGAGATCACCGTCCTCGAGTCGATGGCAGATATCCACGTCCGAAAGGATCATACCCAGAGCATGGCCAGCGACGGCTAAAATCCCCCGGTCCAGCGCGAAATCGGGGGGTTGATGAGATACTTACCGACGTGAGACGGTCCGCACACAGATCCACGTGGCAAAACACACTGCACCCAGCAGTTCGGGGATCGCAAGCCCTTCCGACGGGGTCGGTGCCAGCAGAACCCAGCCGAGCCACGCGATTGCGTTACCGGTGCCGGTGAGCACTCCGGGGACAGCCCGGCGGGGACCATCAGCTCGCAGACACGCGATGGCGTCGGCCCACAGTGTTATCGAGACACCGATAAAAAATGCGAGCGCAACCGGGACGTGGAGCGGACGGTCCTGTGGGAACACACCGATAAGAGCCATCGAGACGAGTGTCAGGCCAAGCAGGATCGCCACAAGCCGCCGGTCCCGGCGGTGAGTCTCGCGATACAACCGGAAAGCAAACCCGAGCCCGAGGAGACCGCCGGCAACCAGACCGCCGTTGAACAGCAAAACCGTCGCAGTCGTTCCCGGCTCCGTGGACGATACCCCGAGATTCGAGAGGGCATGCTCGCGCCAGCTAAATGACGGCGAAAGTGTCGTAGCAGCGACAATCGACCCGAGGGTGAGCGCCGTTGCGACGGGACCAGTCCACTCTAGCGGGGGGTTTTCGGTCACGTGCAGACACGAAGCGGTGGCGGGAGTATAGTTGTTCCGACAGTTGACACGCTACCCGTTGGCGCGGCGCCTGGTGGTGGCACCTTGGAAGCGGTCGTGAACCGCATCGCGGAGGGTTCGGGCCGTATCAACGTCGATATCGAGGGCCGTCGCCTCCCCGCCCCAGAAACCGCCTGAGGTTGCCGTATCGACGACGAGCGTTCCGAGATTCCGGCGGCGCTGAAAGATCGTCTGCGAACTCGAGACCGTCTGAACCCGGTAGTACGGGACCATGGTGGTTCGCCGCGTCCAGAAGCCGGCACGCGTGACGATGTACTCGTCGTCGTAATAGTACCCGAGGTTGCGCCACTTGAGATGGGCGGCCGGAGGGACAAACACCACGAGACCGGCACTCACGAACCAGAAGGGAAACGAGTTCGTCAGGAGGTGGTACAGTCCACCGATTGCGGTGATCAGGCCGACTGCGATTGTGTACCGCGCGAGATACCGTGTCCGTGCACGTTTTGGTGGGCGTGTGAACGTCGGGTGGTCGATATCTTCGATGGTGTTGGCGAGTTCGAGCACCCGCTGGCGTTTCGCGATCGGAACTGCCGATTCGACGTTTTCGTTGCCCTGTCCGGGTGCATACCCTGCAGTCTCGATGACGAGGCTGGCGTACCCCAGCCGGCGAGCGAGGATATTCTCCCGAATCATGAGTGTCTGGACCTTCGGGAGCGGGATTGTACCGGTGTACCGCTGAAACAGGCCTCGCTCGTAGCGCAGTTCATTTTGATGTCGCAGGAGTCGGAAATCGTAGTACTGTAACACCGCCTGCAGACCACTGATCACCCACAGGGCCAGGATTGCGAGGAGTGCGATTCCTGGGCCCAAAAAAAGCAGGAGTTCAGCACGCGGGGAAAGCTCCTGTGTCAGCGGCGGTGCAACGAGCGAGAGTACAACGACGATGCCCCCGAGCAGCCGGAAGTTCGCAGAGGTGATGCCGAGAACACCGAGTTCCCGCGAGGAGAGATCGAACAGGACGTCGTCGGTCGCGCCAGGATCGCGCGCCGTCTCCTCGTGTTTTCGGTCACTTATCAGTTCCTGCAACCGGGTGGCTTCGGGACGGCTCACGTACCGCAGGCGCGCCTCGGTCGAACCACCACCAGCCGTTTCGAGTCTGACCTCGGCAATTCCGAACGTGCGCTGGATGACGTTCTGTGCGATATCGACGTTCTGGATCCGTTCGAAGGGGATCTCGCGCTCGCGCCGGGAAAGCACGCCCGACTGGATGTCGAACGTATCCGGGGTGATCTGGTACTGGTAGCGTCTGACGTATGCGACCTCCCAGAGGATGACGATGACCACCCCGGCCAGTAGAAAGGTCACCGTCTGCTGGAGAGCCGCCGATCCGCCACCACGGCCGCCGGAGCCTGCGACCAGTGCAAAACCGACGACAGCGGCGATACGGAGCCCATTTTCCAGAATCCGGTACGGGATCGACCTGCGATCTAGGTTCACACCGCGTCACCACCCTCGGCCTGGATTGCAAGCTCCTTGACACGCTGTTGGAGGTCGCGTGCTTCCTCGGGTGTGAGGCCGGGGACAGAAACGTCTGCGCCGCGCGACCCGGCGGTGTACACCACCAGCGTCGAGAGGCCAAGCGCCCGTTCGAGCGGCCCGCGGCTGGTGTCGACGTGTTGGATGCGGACGAATGGGACGAGCGTCCGGACGTGCTGGAAGACGCCCCGTTCCAGGTAGAGGGCGTCCCTGCGGATCTGATAGATCCAGACCCGGTATCTCGCCAGGACCAAGCCGAGTCCGACGAACAAAAACACCAGGACGAGCACCCCCGTAATCGCAGGACTGGCACCGGCGTTGGTCGCGAACAAGCCAGCGATGATTCCAAACAGGATTGCGACTGCACCGGCACGAACGCTCCAGAGGATCCGGACGCGCGGCGAGAGTGACCGGCGTTCGGTGGTGTACTCCAGGATTTCCTCGGGCAGTGTCTCCGCTTGTCTGTGTCCGGACATCGGTTGGGGACCATACTCCCGGCGCGGTGAGGAACGGTCCGACGGGGCGTGCGCTTTGGCCGTGACACTTCCAGGGGATGGCTCACCGCTGACACGCTCGCGTCCCGACGATCCGTTCACCTCGACATCAGGGTCGTCGCGTCCGTCCGCCATTGATATAGTATCGGGACGGCGGCCTGTTAAGTCCCCTGATAAGCAGGATCAAGGGCCAAACGGTTGAAAATCGATCACAAACGTATTTTATTATCGGGCTTGAATCGCCAGGTATGGCAATCGCGAAACTTGACGCGGCGAGTGGACTGCTGACGGAAGCGGCAAGCACCACGAGCAGCGACGAGGTGGCGGACCGACTCGAACGATTATCCGAGCGGGTCGGGAACATGGCAGCGGGTGAGGGTGCTTTAGATCCCGATCACGGCAGTCTCGCGCGCGTGCAGACAGCCCTGAATGAGGTACAGACGGCGGTCAGCGACGACATCGCAGCCACAATCGAGGAGGCACGCGACGAGATCCGAAGCTACAGAGAGACCATCGAGGGGGTATGATATCCTCCGCGTCCTGAACGCCGGGGTTCTCTCAGATTCAAAATCGGGGTGGAACGCCCTCTCGATCGGACGGGTATCGGGTCGGCCTACCGTTCATCGAAGAGGTGTTCGGCCAGGATCGGCACGAACGTCCCGATATCGGTAACCATCCCGACGGCCTGTGCACTGCCGCGGTCGAGCAACTGGGTCACCGTCGCCGGATTGATATCGACGCAGACGGTCCGTGTCGTCGACGGGAGACAGTTGCCGACCGCGACAGAGTGGAGCAGCGTCGAGAGCATCAAGACGAGATCGGCCTGGTGGGCCTGTTCGCGGATCGCGTTTTGAGCCTCGATCGCGTCTGTGATCGCCCCCGGAAGGGGACCATCGTCGCGGATGGAGCCGGCGATCACGTATGGGACGCCGTTTTGAACACACTCGTACATCACACCCGACTCGACGACCCCCTCGACCACTGCTTCCTCGATCCCGCCTGCCCGGATAATCTCACTGATTGCGTAGATGTGGTGTTTGTGCCCCTTACGGGGGTGGTCTAAACTCTCCGTGTCCATGCCAAGCGAGGTGCCATAGAGATCCCGCTCGATATCGTGGACCGCAAACCCGTTCCCGATCGAGAGCATGTCGATGTACCCGTCACCGACGAGGCGAGCGAGATCCTCGCGAGCCCCGGAGTGGATCAGTGCCGGGCCACAGACCGCGAGGACGTCGCCACCCTCACGTTTCGTCTTCTCGATGGCCTCCGCGACCTTCGCAATCGTCGACTCGGACGGCCGCTCCGAGGAGATACCCCCCTGCATGAATCCGAACGCCCCCTCCTGTCCGCGGGGTCGTTCGGGGGGTTTGACCCGGATGCCGGCGTTACCGGTGACGACGAGGTCACCCTCCTCGATGGCGTTTAGCACCTTCGTGTGGGCCTGTGGTTCGCCCGTCTCTGTCTCCACGACGACCGCACAGTCCATCTCGATGTGCTCGACGGGCAGCCACTCCCCATCGTAGCGGATATCTGTCGGGTGATTTGTCGTCGAGTAGAACCCGGTCGGAACGACCTTGTCCGCCGGCGCGGGTTCAAACGTCGCGTCTTTGGGGTCGACCGGATTGGCGCCGTTTTGATGGAGTTCGTGAATGATCGACTGGAGATGGTCGTTATCCTCACCCTCGACGGTCAACAGGGCGTAGGAGCGGTCGGTTTCGTGGCGTCCGATGTCGAACTGTTCGACCTCGAACGAGCCACCCATATCCATAATAAGACCAAAACAGGTCTGCATCATCCCGGAGTCGATGATATGTCCTTCGAGTTCCACCGCGCGCGAGGCAGTCATGAAGGGACACTAGCTTGGGGCGCCTAAGACCGTTTTGGGTTTCCGGCCCGTAGCTACCGACACCGGTTTTCGTATTACCGACAAACACAGGATGGTTGCGGTGAGCACAGACACGAGCCGGTGATCCGCCCGTCCGCGTGACCCCGTGACATCCTCCGGTGATCATTACCGCGGTTCGACGCCGCCGTGTTGGCCTGTCTCGGTGAACGGACCCGCCACACCGGCGTCTTTCGACACCATCCCCGCAGACGGTTGCAGTTTTCACTATCGGACCAGAACTGCCGGTCGTGCCTTCGATATGCGAACGTACAGTAAAGGGCATTGTCCGTGTCAGAGAGAGATTTGCCGGGTTATTCGCTCGTCTGACACTCGACGTGCCAGCCGACTGTGGTCCGGTCGACCAGTCGATCGTAGAGCCGCCGGAGGCCGGTCGACCCTGTCTCGGGAAGAACGTGAAACCGAACAGTTCCGTTCCGGATCGAGACCCGAAAGACGTCACCCGTCTCGTCGTCACGAACCAGGAAAAGATCCATTGGGAGGGTGAGAAAGTCCCCGTAACGGTAGGGACCGTCCGCCAGCGTGGCTTCGACCAGTTCCGAAAGTGTGGGGTTCGACCGGTCCTGATCGGGCGTGAGCAGGAAGATGGTTTCACCTACGTACTCGACCCCGCCGCTGTATGGAAAGCGACGCTGGGGTCGTTTTGGGATCTGAAACGACGGACCGGCTGTCATGGTGTGTACGGGTACGTGGTCGTGGGATTTAGTTTCGCGGACGCCGGCGGCCTACAGATCAGGGTGTTCGAGACCCCTGGCCCGGTGACAGACGGCGTGATGGGACGATATCGGTCGGGATTGACGACCAGGACCGGGATATGTGCGGTTTACTGACAGACTTGATGATGCTTCCGAGGGTGATAACGCGTTCGGGGCAGGTCCTGCTGCGTGTCTCGATGACGACGAAATTGATGTGCACCTCGCGGGCGTAGGTCTCGATTTCCCAGTTGGGTGTCTTCTCCCGGGTACTGGTTACACACTCGATTCCCCCCTCTTTGAGGCAGACACCGGCCTCGTCGAGGGCCCGCTCTGCCTCCTCGTCGAGCGGACGCCGGATCCCGTCTTTGGCTCGGCGGTCGCGGCCATGAACTGGCGCCTGTCGAGTACGTGGAGAACGTGTACGACCCTGTCTTGCGATTAGTATTGCATAGTCGAGTGTCTCGGTTGTCTGATAGCAGTTTCCAGGGATCAAAGTCGGTCGATACAGACGTAAGCACTACGAGATCGTCCTTGAGGCCCATACTATTTTTATCATCGGCGTTGGGGATATCGAATCAGCTCTGTCGACACGAGCTCCGAGCGAATCTCGGTTCCGGACCGCCTCGTCTCACCTGCGGGTAGTCTGGCCGCCGTCAGCAGACGCCCCTGGCTGGGAGGTTGTGGTATCCGGCTGAGGGTTAGCGGATCCTTGCACGGCACGGATAGTGAACGTGTCGAGACGCTTCTGGAGCGAGTTGGCCTGCTCGGTCAATGTCTGTGCGCTCTGGGCGACCTGCGCGAGCGAGGCGGTCTGTTCCTCGGCGGCTGCGGAAACGTTGTCCGATTCGGCGTTTACCTGATCCGCCGACTCCGCGACCTCGTCGATCATACTCGCGACCTCCTCCGTCGAGGCCGCCTGGTCGTCCGTGGCTTCACTTATTTCTTGGATCCCCCGGTTGGACTCCTTGACGCTTTCCGCGATGTCGTTTAGGGCCTCAAGAGCGTCTTCGATCGTCGCTTTCCCTGTGGTAATGCCATCTCTCATCTCTTCGATGTCTGCGACTGCGTCTCTCGACATCGATTGAATCTCGTTGATACGCCTCTCGATATCGTCGGTGGCTTCGGTCACCTCGCCGGCAAGTCCCTTGATCTCCTCGGCGACGACCGCGAACCCTTCGCCTGCCTCGCCGGCCCTGGCGGCCTCGATGGAGGCGTTCAGCGCCAACATATTTGTCTGTTCAGCGATGTCTGTGATCAGGTCGACGACCTCGTTGATCTCCTCGATCTCGGTCGCAAGCGTCTGGATCTGCTTGACTGTTTCCTGTGAGTTCTCTTCGATTGTCAACATCTCCGTCATGGCGTTGGCGGCAGCATCCTGTCCGCGCTGCCCAGTCTCGGCAGTCTTCTCCGAGGACGCCGCGATCTCGTTAGCCGAAGAGGCGACCTCTTCGACTGTTCCCGAAAGACTCTGCATCTCAGAGGAGAGTTCCCTGAGACTGCCCGACTGTGCTTTGGCGTCTGCGGAGATCTCCTGGATAGACTCACTCACTATTTCGCTGGCACTCTGGGTCTCTCTGGTGTTGGCAGTGACCTCCTCGCTGGAGGCAGCGACCTCGTCTGCAAACGTCCGGATATGTGCAAACGTTTCCTCCAACTCGTCCATCATCTCGTTGAACCCCTTCGCGATCTCAGTCATCGCGTTGTTACGGCTCTCTGGATCCATCCGCTGGGTGAGATCGCCTTCGGCCGCTCGCTCCATTCGGGCACCGAATGCTGCCGCCTTGTCCTCGAGATGCTCATTCAGTTCTCTGGCCTCCTCACGCTCGCGCTCTGCCTGCTCTTTGGCCTGTTCCGCTTCTTCCCGTGCCGTGCCCGCCTCTTCGATGGTCTCGCCGAGCGACGTTGCAGTCCGTTCGAGCCCACTGTAGGTCTCGCCGATTTCGTCGATCCGGTTGACCCCAAAATCGATCTCGAACTGCCCATCTTCGACCTGTGAAACCCGGTGATTAATCTCCCGAAGTGCGCGGTACATCTCACAGTAACCTAAGAATCCAGTAAGAGCGGTTGCACCGCCGATGAACAGGGCAGCAATGAGAACATCTGAAAAAAGGATGACCGCCGCCCCCGGCGCAAGAACAATCGCGAAAGCTGCTAACAGAAATATCCGCGCGCCGAAGTTGCGTCTGATGGCTGTCGGCAGGTACGGTTCGGCAGCGACTGGGACAGCGCCGATAGCGATGAGAACGCGCTCAAGCGGACCCGCGTTGTCGGTGAGTCCATCACCGTGTTTTGCCTTTGATCGCTCGGACATAGTGTTACTCCGAACAGCCCCCCGTCTGTTCGACATTGGCTCTGCTGGATTGCACTGTGCCGACGTTGCCACTGCGGCGCGACGCAGACACACCGACATCCTCCGGCGTAGTCTGGAGTTGCCCTATCTCGATGCCACGGTCTGCGATGGTCACGAGGCCGTACCCGGTGACATTGATCTGCTGTGCTGGTGTAAGTGTGGCCACATCAGTAGCCTTTCCGAGTACGAGTACCCAACCAAGCGTGGCGAGGACTGTTTCGATGAGCGTTTCAGCAGGGATTCCAGCCTGGGTCATGAATCCACCTATTAGGAGGTGTCCGGGCCTGGTTCTCCGATTGTGCCGGTTTCTACTAGTAGCCTGCATACACTACTCATGAAAGCTTGTGTTCTTAATAGCTCCCCTGCATTATCACTCCTGATAGACCATGTTGTCCTACTAAACTGAGATCAATCTGGACGGGGGTTTTTCGATTGGCACGGAAAGACGCTATTAAAAAAATGTAGGGCGCGTATCCTGCACGACGGGTACGAAGGTCCCGTAGGCAGTCAGAAAACGCCCGACGACGGTGCGGTTCCTCCGTGGAAATCTCACTCCAAGAACGTGATTCGGGCGGTGGTGCCGTCGTCGACGACAAACTCGACAGAAGCGTTCGAGTACTCCAGGACGCGGTCGACGATCCAGAGACCGACGCCGCTTCCGTGTTCGAGCGCCGATTCGCCGTGTTTTTCCAGAACCTCGAGTTCGTGCGGTGGGATGCCAGGTCCATTGTCGGCAACTTCGAGCGTCGGTCCGTCGGGGGTTTCGAAGACACGAACGGTGACAGTTGGTGACTCGTCGGTCGTGCCGTGTTCGACAGCGTTCCGGACAAGTTGTGCGATGGCAGTCGAGAGGTACGGATGTGCGAGGACGGTCGGGTCTGAATCGAAGGTTGTCTGAACTGTCGCAGCCGGAAAGTCCCGAGAGACGGCTTCGACAACCGCTCTCACCACCTCGTTTAGTGACTGTCGGTCCAGGTCGGACCTGTTTTTAATGACTGCTCGCATATCCTGTGCGAGCCCAGCGGTGGCCTGCAGTTTACCAGCGGCGGCGAGGATTTC
>JAQCMX010000158.1 GCA_028274885.1 Haloarculaceae archaeon | reverse complement strand
CTGGTGTTCACGAACACCCGTTCGGGGGCCGAGCGGGTCCTGCACAATCTCCGTGAGCGGTTCGATGGCTACGACGACGAGAACTCGGGGTGTCACCACGGCAGCCTCTCGAAAGAGAAACGCCAGCACATCGAGGCATCGTTGAAGGCGGGCGAGTTGGATGTCGTGACGACCTCGACCTCACTCGAACTCGGGATCGATATGCCCCATCTCGACCTCGTCGTTCAGGTCGGGTCGCCAAAATCGGTGGCCGCCCTGCTCCAGCGTGTGGGCCGGGCGGGCCACCAGCTCGGGGAGACAGTAACCGGTCGGGTCGTCGCGCTCGACCGCGACGAACTGATCGAATGTGCCGTCATGCTACAGAAAGCCGAGAAAGGGTTCGTAGACAGGGTGTTTGTCCCGGAGAACGCACAGGATGTCGCGGCCCAACACGTCTACGGCATGGCGATCAACGGCCCCCGGCCCGAAAGGGAGATCCGGGAGATCCTTCGGCGAGCCTACCCCTACCGGACCTACGGGGACGACCGCTGGGAACAGCTCCTGCGGTACCTGACCGCCGACTACGACGGGCTCGAGGACAACAACGTCTACGCCAAGGTCTGGCGTGACACCAACGATCCGCCATCCGGGGAACACCACTACGAGGAGTTCGACGTGGGCGAGGGACTGATCGGCAAGCGCGGCCGACTGGCCCGGGTCATATACATGACCAACATCGGGACGATTCCCGACTCGTTCACCTGTGACGTGTTCACCCGGTCGAACGACGAGTGGGTTGGGCAACTCGACGAGGAGTATCTCGATACGCTTGAGACCGGCGACGTGTTCGTGCTCGGCGGTGACCACCTCGAGTACCGCTACCGGCGGGGATCGAAGGTGTACGTAGACCGGACCGGCGCCCGGCCGACCGTCCCCTCGTGGTTCTCGGAGCGACTCCCGCTTTCCTACGATCTCGGACGGGAGATTCTCCAGTTCCAGCGGGAAGTTCTCGAGCGTCTGGATGATGGCGGACGCTCTGCTCTCCGGGTGTGGCTGCGGGAGTTTCCGCTCGATGAACACTCCGTACGGGCCATCACCCGGATGTTCGACGAACAGTGTCGGTTTGCCGGGTCAGACAGTGTCAGCACAGATCGCAGACTTGTCATAGAGGAGACGATGGACCACGACGAGTACGAACGCCACTACTACGTGCACTCGAACTACGGCCGCCGGTTCAACGACGGGTTCTCGCGGCTGCTCGCCTACCGGTGTGCACAGGAGGCCAACGCGAACGTGACGGTTGCGGTGGCTGATCACGGATTCACCCTCTCTATCCCGCTCAATCGGAAGGTGGACCTCACGGGTATCGTCGAGTCACTCCGGCCCGAACAGGTTCGGGGTGATCTACGGGCGAGTCTGGATGGCACTGATCTGCTAAAACGGTACTTCCGCATCGACGCGACCCGTTCGCTGATGATACTCAAACGCTACAAGGGCCACGAGAAATCGGCGAGCCAGCAACAGGTCAACAGCGAAATGTTACTCGGGTTTGCCGAGGATCTCGACGATTTCGCGGTCATCGAGGAAACCTATCGGGAGATACTGGAGGACAAACTCAACGTTGCGGGCATCGAGGCGGTTCTCGGTTCGATCCAGGCCGGGGAGTTGTCGGTCACGGCCAGGCGAGTAGACTCACCCTCGCCCAAGGCCTTTGGGCTGGCGACACTCATGGCATCCGACGTGGTTCTTGCCGAAGACGAATCCGCCGTCTTACAGGAGTTTCACCAACGCGTCCTCGCAGAGATCGAAGGACACGACGACCCCGCCGGTGGCAAAGCCCGGTGACGACGACACGAGACAAAACAGCGAGCCGACACAACACGATGTGAACTCGTGACCGTGTGTCAGATCCGGGGATTCGGGACCGATACGGTGTCGGATCTGAGGATCGGTGTTACTCCGTGGCTTCGACCTCGCCGCAGATCGTGTCAACGAACTGATCAGGGTGTTCGGCGTGGGGAAGTAGCTTGGCCTGATCGAACACGACGAGTCTCGCGTCGACACTCTCGGCCAGTTCACGACCGTCGGAAAGCGGTGACACCTCGGCGTTGCGTCCCCAGACGAGTGTCACGGGAACGTCGACAGCCGCCAGCAGGTCAGTAAGATCCCGCTCGGGATCGAGAAAGCCGCTGACAAACGACGCCGGAGCAAAGCGGGCCCCTTCCTGGTGGGCGGTGAGCCACTCGTAGTCCAGCAGTGTATCCGGCAGATTGCCCAGATCGTAGTAGCCGTGGTCCGCGTTGAAATAACGGATGGACGGCTTGCTGACCACGAGATTGAACAGCCCCTCGCCGACGACCGGTGATCGAAGGAGGGCGCGTAGCCACACACGACGCTCACTGCTCATCGTCGAGGCCGTCGGCGCTATCAAGACGAGTTCGTCGACAGCTATCTCCTCGGCGGCGGCACCGGCGTAGGCCCCGGAGAGGCCCGCTGCGACCACCGTCGGTTCGTCGTCTGCGAGGTCCTCGATCGCGTCCCGGAGGAAGGTCTCGTAAAGCGACGCCGAGTAAAGCAGCGGCGGCCTGTCGGAGTGACCGAAACCGGGGAGGTCCGGCACGATGACGTGGTACTCCTCGGCGAGGTCCTCAACCACCTGCCAGTACTCGTGACCCGATGCCGCGACGTTGAGGCCGTGAAACAGGAGGAGATCCTGTGTCTCCCGATCGCCGTACTCCGCGTAGGCGATGTCGAAACCTCGCCAGCGGTAGCTGCCCTGATCGCCGTCGAGAAACGGCGAAAAATCGTCTGCACGGGAGGTAAGGGCACGGTTCGTGAGTACGGTCGCTCCCACCGATCCTGCGATGGCACCGAGTGCGTTCCGGAGTTTCATATCCGTACATTCTGGCCAGTTGTCCATATAAGTAGCGTCCCAGTCACGACGGATTCACGCGTCTACGCAGGGAGTCGGTCAAAAACGTGTGCGCTACCTGCCGAGCACAGAGCTCATGCGGGACACCGGACACGCTAACGTCTTACCAGCTACAACGACAAGGATCCAGTGTTCAGTCGGTTCCAGCACGTTCGTCGACACACTCCTGGATGGGGTCGAGCAACTGGTCTGTGATCTCGTATGGGTCCCGCTCCTTTGCCAGTATCTCCTCGACAAACCCCTCTAACCCACCCTGTCGATCGATCTCCTCGGCCACCAACTCGTTGACGTCTTCCTGCACCAGCGTCCGGATCTCCTCGGCATACCGGGTCTGCCGTCTGCGCGTCTGTTCCCCCGAACTGGTCAGATACTCCCGGTGGTCGGCCAGCACCCCTAACACGTCCTCGATCCCCTCTTCGTCTTTGGCCACCGTCTCTACGACCGGCGGAAACCACCCCTCCGATTTCGCATTTGTCTCCCCCTCCGCCTCCGCCTCCGTCTCCGCCTCCCCATGGTCGGTCCCACCACCGGCCCCGGGACCTGTCGGGTCGGCCCCTGTAAACTCGTCCCCGGTACCGTGGTGACCGGTCGTCCCCGGAACCCCCCCGTCCTGGTACTGGAGCATCTCCTGGAGTTCCTGGACGGTCCGGTCGGCCCCGTCCAGGTCGGCTTTGTTCACCACGAATATGTCGGCGATTTCGAGAATGCCGGCTTTTAACATCTGGACGTCGTCGCCCGACCCTGGGGGGACGAGCACGCCGACTGTGTCGGCGGTTTTTACGATATCGATTTCGTTTTGCCCGGCACCGACGGTTTCGATGATGATGCGGTCTTTGCCGAAGGCGTCGAGGGCTTTGACCGCGTCGGTGGTGGCAGTCGAGAGCCCCCCGAGTGTGCCGCGGGCGGACATCGACCGAAAAAAGACGTCCATGTCGCCGATGTTGGAGGCCATCCGGATGCGATCGCCGAGGACGGCACCGCCGGTAAAGGGGGAGGCAGGGTCGATTGCGATGACCCCGACCGTGAGACCGCGGTCGCGGTAGGTGGCGGCGAGTTTATCAACGAGTGTGGATTTGCCAGCGCCGGGGGAACCGGTGATGCCGATAATGTCGGCGGATCCGGTGTGGTCGTGGAGTTGTGAGACCAGATCACGGTATCCGGGCTGGCGGTTTTCGATCCGTGAGATGACGCGGGCGAGTGCGCGATGCTTGCCGGCCAGGAGGTCGTCGATGAGAGCAGACACGTGAGTCACCTACACCGACGGGTCGCGTTCTGGGGCGTTTTCCCGGACGAACTCGATCATCTCTTCCATGGAGGCACCAGGGCCAAAGACCTGGGTGACGCCCAACTCTTTGAGGTCGCGCTCGTCGTCGTCGGGGATGATGCCGCCGACGAGAATGAGCGTATCCTCGAAGGCGTCGTACTGTTTGAGGCCGTCGATAATTTCCGGGACGAGGGCGTCGTGGGCGCCGGAGAGAATAGAGATCCCGAGAACGTCGACGTCCTCCTGGACGGCGGCCTGGACGATCTCTTCAGGGGCGCGATGAAGGCCGGAGTAGATAACCTCGAAGCCGGCATCACGGAAGGCCCGGGAGATGACGTGTGCGCCGCGGTCGTGGCCGTCGAGGCCCACCTTGGCGACCAAACACCGTATCGCTCGCTGATCCTCTTTCGTATCCATACCCGGATGATTACCACGGTGACCGCTTGACTGTTACGGATAATTCGGGGCTGGTGGCTGCCCTGCCGGCACGATGACGCAGGCGGGATCTGGTAAAGATATCACCGGTAGTGTGGAACAGAGCTGTCGAACTGTTGGCGGGCCTTCCGAACAGACACAGCGCGTCCGATGTTTGATTGGACACGGGTCGTCTCCGATCCCAAAACAGTTTATTAAGCAGACCAGAGAGCCTGATATGGCTGCTGTTGGGAGCCGCGTCAAGACCGGAATCCGGAGTCGTCCACTGACGGCGACTGCCGTACTGTCCGCAATCGGCTACGTGCTTGTGATCGGAACGTTCACCGGTCACGTCGATCCGTACCCCGAGCTTTCGGCGTCGACGGTGAACCTGCTGACACACCTGATCGCAGTGATCAACGCCAGCGCGCTCAGCGCTCTGATCGTCGGCGTCTACTACGTCAAAAACGGCGAGTACAGCAAACATCAGGCCGCAATGCTCGTCTCGTTCGTGTTCATCCTACTCTTTTTAGTGGTGTATCTTCTCAGGGTCGGCGGGGGTTTCGAGAAATCAATCGTCGCACCCGACGTACCAACCGCTATCTATCTCGTGATGCTTGCGATTCATATCCTCCTCTCGATCGTTTCCGTTCCGGTGGTGCTGTATGCCGTCCTGCTCGGCCGGACCCACAGCTACGCCGAGCTCAAGAACACGAGAAAGGCATGGGTTGGCCGGATCGCGGCTAGTGCCTGGATTCTGAGTCTGTCGCTTGGAATTATCACGTACATACTGCTCAACCACGTCTACGGCTCCGAACCACGAAACGCAATCCTGCTGTTCGCGTTTGGGGTGCCGGGAGCACAGCTACGGGCCCTGTTAGACCGTATCTGGCGGTGAACGCCGGGGTCAGTGAGAGACTGTCTCGGGGTCGTACGGCTCAGCTCAGTCCGTCCGTGGCAGGGCGACCGCTGCGAGCACGAACAGAGCAACCGCGAACAGACAGAGACCGAGCAGGTCGGCGTACGGCGTCGGTTCGGGCCACTGTGTGAGGACAGTGCCATCCGATGTGGTCGGTTCGTAGGTCACACCGCGAACACCGCGAACAAAGTAGGTAATTGGGGATGCTGCAAGCGGGAGCCAGTCGGGGAGCATATCCCTGGCGACGAACGCCTCCGAGAGAAACAAAAGCGGAATGGCGATCCCGTTACTCGCCGCGATGACGCCGTCCTGGGACTCGACGAGGCTGCCGAGGATCGCACCCACCGCACAAAAGAGGGCAACGCCGACGCCGACGAGCGGGACCGCAAGCAGTAGTTCGGGGGTCATAGGCAGGTTCGCACCGGTTCCAACCACAAGCAACAAAACGAGCAACAGCGACGCAAGTCCAATAAGAACGGTGTTGACGAGCGTCTGTGCAAGCAACCACTCCCAGCGTCGCAGCGGCGTCGTCGCCAGCTTTTCGAACAGACCCCCGTCCCTGTGTCGAGCTACCTCGCTTCCGACACGTGAAAGAGGGGTGAAGATCACGACAGCGGACAGATAGCCAGCGATGTACCACCCCGAAGGTTCAGCAAATAGCCCGCCATCAGTCGATTGTGTCTCGACGAGCCCGCCGAAGATGACGACGATAATAACCGGAAAAAAGAAGGTAAAAAACACCGCAGTTCGGCGGCGCAAAAAGCTGTGCCAGCCGGCTCTGGTCGCCGCACCGATCCGTCCCAGTCTGCTCACGTCTAACCCTCCATCTCGGTCGAGTGCCCCTCGCTGTGGCGGTTCTGTCCGGTCAGTTCGAGATAGACGTCTTCCAGGTCCGGTTCGGTCCAGGTAAGCGAGTCGTAGGTCACGCCGGCGTCCTCGAGTGCGCCTGCTATCCCCCCGATCGCATCCGGCGGCACGTCTCGGACCGTGAGTTGGTCATCCCCAAGACTGAATTCGTACCCCTCGAGTACGGTATCGAGCACTCCAGATCGGGGGGTATCGCCACTTTCGTCTTCGGAGATGCCCTCGATGTACAGCAGGCTCTCACCGCCGTACTGTCGGATAAGCTGTTCCGGCGGGTCGACTGCGACCAGTTGTCCATCGGCGAGCATACCGACGTAGTCTGCCAGTTCGTGTGCCTCGGCCATGTAGTGTGTGGTAAAGAAGATCGTCGTACCACCAGCAGCCAGTTCCTGTAAGGTCCGCCAGAGAGCCTGCCGTCCAGCGGGGTCGATTCCGGTCGTTGGCTCGTCCAGCACGAGCAGGTCGGGGTCGTTTACCAGTGCGGAGGCGACGCAGGTTCGGCGCTTTTGGCCGCCTGAAAGGTTCTCGTAATAGGTGTCCGCACACTGGTCCAATCCGACGGTCGCGAGCAGTTCCTCGGTGTCGCTCGCGCCGTCGTAGAGTCCGCTGTAGAACACCACGATCTCACGAGCGGTCAACCGATCGGGCGGTGAAAAATCCTGTGGCAGGAGCCCGAGTCGCTCGCGGCCGACCGATTGTGGTTCTGTTCCCCACAGTTCGACGTGGCCACGATATTCGGTTGTCCCCGTGAGAGCGCGTGCCAGTGTGGTTTTTCCGGCGCCGTTGGGGCCGACCAAACCGAACACCTCCCCTTCACTGATAGAAAAGGAAACCCCATCGAGCGCGACCGTCTCGCCGTACCGCCGTGACACGTTCTCGGCGACCAGCATCCCCATACGGGGACGTTAGCGCCAGAGCGCAAAGGCTGTTCGATTCCCGGCGGGAGAGCGATATGTCGCTGTCACCATCTGTATGCGATGGGATCCCGGGCTGGAGGTCGCCGGGGAGGGTTGTCACCTGACGACGGTGACCGGAACCGTCGCCCGACGTGTGACCTTTTCTGCGACACTCCCGAGGAAGATCCGGGATATACCCTCGCGGCCGTGGCTACCGGCGACGATGTGTTCGATCTCGTCGTCTTCGGCGAAGGAAACGATTTCACGGGCGGGTTTGCCAAACGTGGTTTCGATTCGTATCTCGACCCCATCCGTATCGAAGAGTTCGTCGAGATCGGCAGACACACTTGCCGATGCTTCCTCCCGGAACTGTTTTAATTTCTCCTTGGCCAACCCGAGACCCGCGTCTGTCGATCCCCCTGCCCCCTCGATGACGCGTAACAGAACAATCTCCTCCTCGTCGTATTCATCGATCGCGTGCTCGACTGCCTCCTTTGCGGGCCGTGACCCGTCGTATGCGACCAAGACGGACATACCTGTGCTGGGACCCGAGCAGCCATAAATACAGCCCTTACCGGTGGCGCTACTAAACCGGCGGCAGGTGTACCCTCGTCGGACCCCCATCAGTCGGCCACAGCCAATCAGGCCCGGGTCCGATCGCGGATCTTCCGGACGACCTCGTCGACGTCCAGGTCGGCCTGTGATTTGTCGTAAACGACCTCCCCATCTGCCCGGATCTGAAAGATGCCGCGGTCGCCCATCTCGAGTGTCACCGCGTCCAGTTCCCGTTCGAGTCCGCTCAGAATCGCCTGCTGGACGTCGAGTGCCCGATCACGGAACCCACACGGGACACAGTATTCGATCTCGACTGTTGTCATACCCTCGTGTTTGGGTGCGATACACCTGAACCTTGGCCGCTGGCCTGGTTCGGTGCCGGGTTGCACGTTCGTATAAAAATGATCCCTGTACGGCGATGTAGACAGAACTTTTATTTTAATACGCAGCCGTATTGATAATAAACATATGCGAACTACCGGAGTAAGGTAGATGCGAAGCCGTCTCAACTACAGTGGGCTTGTCGTTGCCGGTCTTGGGTTCTTTCTCACGCGGTTTACCGTTACGCTGGCTCTCTACGAGAACCCGGTACGGTTCTACCTGGCAGGCGTTGTGCCGCTTGCCATCGGTCTCGGCCTGGCAACGTTTGGAGTAGCGCTCACCGTTGGGGATTTCAGACCGGAGGTGGTTCGAACGACTGCGATGTGGTCTGTCATCGGATTCCTTGCGATGCTCGTTCTGGTCGTGTTGACACTCATCGGGTCGACGGATGCCGCGGTGGATCTGGAGAGCGCCCGATCGCAGACGTATCTCTCGAACTTTCTCATCGGAGGCAGCGTTGGCGGCACGCTAACCGGTCTCTACGCGTCACGTAACCGACGACAGCGAAGCGAACTCAGACAGCAGACCAATCGGTTAGTGACACTCAATCGATTGCTCCGCCACGAGGTGCTCAACGCTGTGACTGCGATCCGGGGCTACGCGAGTCTCGATCCCGAGAGGAATCCGGAACGCCAGAGCGTGATCGATGATCAAGCGCGTGACATCGAAGAGACAATCGAGGAGGTGAAATATCTCACCGAAAAGAGCAGTGGTGCGGGCGAATCACGGACCCCCCGGGACATCGGTGAGTCACTCGAGCAGAGCATCCAAACGATCAGTGCCCAGTATCCTGAAACAGACGTTTCAGTCGAGTGGAGCTCCGAAGATCTCTCGGCGTATGCGAACGAACGCCTCCCGCTCGTTTTTACCCAACTGCTCGAAAATGCAATCGTTCACGGCGACGATCCGTCGCCGACAGTCGAGGTCGACGCGACCCCGACGACGGTCACCGTCAGTGTTCGTGACGAGGGTGGTGGACTCCCAGAAAACCAGCAATCGCTGCTCGAAACCGGTGATATCGAGGAATTCGACAATCCAAATGTCGGGTTCGGGCTGAACATCGTCCGGCTACTCGTCGAGAATTACGGTGGGGATATCGAGACCGTGGTCAGTGGATCCGGAACGACTGTCACGGTGGGTCTGCCACGCGTCCCGACCGGCGAAATAAACGAGGGGCCAACAACAGCGGATCTCACCGGCGTGGCACCCGCCGTGCCACACCTCCTCGTGACGTTCGTTTCAGCAATCATTGCGGGCATCCCGTACGCAATCGCCTCGGAGTTGCTCGGTGGTTCGGTCTCGGGCATCGGGATCTTCTACGGCACTGTCGATCCCGTCATCGGATGGCTGACACACGAGTTTCATAGTATCGTGTTCGCGTTTATGTACGTCGGCGTCCTCTCGCTCACACTGGAACGATACCGCGACACTGTGAGAATCTACGAGATAACCGGCGTGCTCTGGGGCCTGGTCGTCTGGGTCGTCGCTGCCAGTTTCATCGCGCCAGTATGGCTACGACTGCTCGGGATTCCTGCGGGGGTCCCCGATTTCTCGGGCCGATTGTTGGTCAGTCACCTCGTGTGGGGGCTCTCACTCGGCGCGCTGACATCGTTTGGATACCGGTATGTCACCCCTCGCCTCACCGGACGTGGAGCGGGGGTACGGTCGCCGTGAGCGACGACGGGTCCTGCCAGTGCCGTCCTCCGCTCGGGAATCTCCAGGCTGTCTCGGACGTTGCAAGTCCACCGTGACGACACAGCGGTGGGTTACCGTGGGCTTGCGCGGTCAAACGAGTCAAAAAACCGGCCGTGGAATCCGAACGGTTCGTGCTGGGGGAGGTGTGCCGTGGCCTGGAGTTCGAGCGTTTCACAGTCAAATAGCAGGAGTTTGGATCGTTCTGCCTCCACATCCAGGGCCGGCGCGAGTACGACGCCGTCGTCCTCTGTCTCGGCGTCGGGGCGTTGGACCACGCACGGTTCCTCGACGTAGGTATCGCGTTCCCACCACTCGCGGGCAGTTCCGCGCTCGGTGTCGATCTTGACGAGACCGTTTGCTCCCGGCCGATCTGTCGCCTGTCCGTATGCGTAACGGTACGGCTTCGTCTTGACAGCACGCGGGACGACAGGGAGTTCGATTCCCCCGTTGTAGAGTCTGCGCGTGGTTATATTCCCGTCCTGACCGATGCGGAGTCTGATCAGGCGCCCCTGGGCGACTCCGTCGAACCCCTCCTTTTCGAGCATCTCGAAGGACAGGCCCTCGACGATCGAAGGATCCGCAAAGGCCACGAGGTCGACGACCACCTCCTGGTCATCGTCGTACGCGTTGACCGTGTGAAAGGTAAAAAACCCCTCAGTCCGGCCACGCGCGACCGTGTCCCCGGTCTCACGGTCGAGGACGCAAACCGTGGTAGGGCCGTTCTCGTCCCACTCGAGCAGATCGAAAAACCCTTCTCTGAACGGGGAGAGCGAGCGCAGGATATCGATCTGGAGCGGCGTCTCCACCAGGATCAGGTGGTTTTTGCTGACCCCGATACTGTGGACGTAGGCGGGGTTGTCTGTGGGGATCGACGTGACGACCTCACGACGGCGCTGTCCGTCCGGGATCCGAAATAGGTGGTACTCGTGGGTCCGCCCGAACGACAGCGCGTGGCCAAACAACGCCCCTGTGTCCGGATCCTCGACGAGGTGGGCGGTGGTCATATCGGGCTCGAACTCGTCGACAAATTCGAACGTCCCTTGCGTGTTCAGCGTCTCTGGATCGAACGTGACCCAGCGTGGCACCTCAGTCTGGGCGACCAGTTCGCCGTCGATCTCCGCGACGTGGACGTTTGCATTATCGGTCGCGGCCGGCGGACCGAGCTGTCCGAGCCAGCTTCGGATCTTTGCCAGACCGCTCGTATCAGTCGCGAACTGTCCGCTCGCTCGTCCAGCCAGCGCATCGGCGTAGCTCTCTGTTCGCAAAAATCTGTTACTGTACTCGATATCTCCATCTGTGAAGTCGTAGGCCCGAACCATCGCGAAGCCGTCAAACCAGTGGCGAAGTTTCGAATCGTCGACCTCGAACTTTCCAGGCCCGTTTCGGAGGAGCGTCCCCGAGAGCCACTCGGGTATCTCACCCTCGACGGGCACAGTCCTGTCGATCAGTTCGGTTTCCTGTGACCGGAAACCAATATCAAACGCGTTCGACACGCCCAACGGTACGTCCGCGACAGTAAAAACAGTACGCCACGGGGCCACTCGACGGTCACTCGAGTCGGTCGACAATCGCCTCTGTCACGTCCTGTGTCGATGCGTTCCCACCCAGATCGGGGGTGTGTGGTCCCTCAGCGAGTACAGACTCGACCGCGTTACGGACGCGCGCGGCCTCCCCGGTGTAGCCGAGATGGTCGAGTAACATTCCGGCCGAAAGGATCATCGCCGCGGGATTGGCGATGCCTTCACCCGCGATGTCGGGCGCAGAGCCGTGGACTGGTTCGAACAGGGCGTTTTCCTCGCCAACGTTTGCAGATGGGAGAAGACCGAGACCGCCGACGAGTCCGGCCGCGAGGTCGGACAGCACGTCACCGGCGAGGTTTGGACAGATGACGACGCCGTAGTCCTCCGGGTGCGCCACCAGGTGCATCGCCAGGGCGTCCATGAGCGCGGTTTCGTACTCGGCCCCCCGGTCGTCACCGACACCTCGTGCAACCTCGAGGAACAGGCCGTCGGTCTCGCGCATGACGTTTGCCTTGTGGGCGATGGTGACGTCGTCGAAACCGCTCTGCCGGGCGTACTCGAAGCCGTACTCGGCGATCTGTTCGCAGGCGTCCTCGGTGACCACCCGCGTCAGTGTCCGGACACCGTCGGTGATTTCGTTTTCGATGCCGGCGTAGACACCCTCGGTGTTCTCCCGGATGAAAACGAGGTCCGTGCCGGGCTGGACCGCATCCAATCCGGGGTAGGTCCGTGCCGGGCGAACGTTGGCAAAGGCGCCCACGATGGATCGAAGCGGCAGAATAACGTCCGCGGCCGTCTCCCCGGCGGCGCCAAAGAGGGTTGCGTCAGCCCCATCCGCAAGTTCCCGGGTTTTCTCGGGAAGTGCAACCCCCATCTTGGCTTCCGTCTCGTCGCCAGCTTCACCGTAGACGAACTCGAACCCAACGTTGAGCGCTTCGAGAACGTCCACTGCTGCGGGGGTGACTTCCTGGCCGATACCGTCTCCGGGGATGACTGCGATCTCGTGGGGCATGACACAACGTCCTCGGGGCGATAAAAAGAACATGTCGGTTAGCGACCCGGATAGCGGTCGACGACATCCGATACCGATAACGATTATATGCCCAAAGCGTGTGTGGAGAACATGGAAGACATCTTTGTTGGGCGGGTAATGTCTTCGAGTATCGTCACCGTCACGCGGGACACACCCGTCGAAGCTGCCGCCGAACGGTTGCTCGAGCGCAACATCGGATCGCTGCTGATTGTTGACGACGACAATCATCTTGAGGGCATCCTGACGAACACTGACTTTGTCCGGATCGTAAGGGACGGTGACCCCAACGACGAAACGACCGTCGGGGAACACATGACAGATAACGTGATCACAGTCACCGCACAGGATTCGGTTCGTGTCGCCGCAGACAGGATTGTCAACCACGACTTTCACCACCTGCCGGTCGTCGACGAGGTGGAAGGTGTCGTCGGGATGCTCTCGACGAGGGATCTCGCCGCGTACGTCTCCGACGTCGAGAAACCGTCGCCAGCCTGATTCTGTGTCGGGAAGTACCGGAATATGCACTCACAGAGGCTGTGCAGTCACAGAAGTTCCGGACCGACCCGGCGGGAGACCAATTCCACTTACGAATATCGGGTCGCTGTCTCAGCTCTGGGTCGTGTAAGGCAATGCGGCGGCGGTCGACTCGGTGGCCTGCTGGTTTGACCGCATCAGCGCAGTCGTGTCCCAGATGCCATCGACGAGTGCCTTGCGCTGGCCCTCGTCGACATCGACGCTGATCTCTCTGTCGCCGTAGCCGACAGCTTGTGCAGCGACATCGATATCGATGACGCCGTCAGGATGTTGTTCGACCCACTGTTGGAGGTCCCGGATCGTGTCACTGTCGGCGGTGACCGTCGGCAAACCCAGCGCCAGACAGTTCCCGGCAAAGATCTCTGCAAATCCCTCGCCGATAAATGCATCTATGCCCCAGCGCATGAGCGCCTGGGGCGCGTGCTCGCGCGATGAGCCACAGCCGAAGTTGTCGTTGACGACCATGATACTCGCGTCCTGGTAGCGCTTTTCGTTCATCGGGTGATCTTTGGGGTTGTCCTCGTCGTCGAAGCGAAGATCGAAAAACGAGAACTGACCCAGGCCGTCGAAGGTGACCACCTTCATGAACCGCGCCGGGATGATCTGGTCGGTGTCGATGTCGTTCCCTCGGATCGGGATCCCGGTACCGGTGAC
>JAQCMX010000150.1 GCA_028274885.1 Haloarculaceae archaeon | reverse complement strand
CAACTTATTCGGATTACACATCTGGGCGGAGACAATGTTCCTGTAGAGGAAATAGAGATTATTGTCCGGGCATCCGGTCCCGACGTAGATACTGAAGCGAGGTTGATCAATCTTCCCGGTAATGGCAGAAAGCTTGCCGACGAAAACATACAGGCTGGCAAAGGAACAAGCGAAACAGAGGCAGAGGATTTGATTGGCCAAAGCACACTCAGTCCGCCAGATCAAGTTATAGTTAATGAGGATATTTGGAGCGCAGGTGACACAATTCAATTTCGAATAACAACAGGCGAAGCAGATTTTCGTGAGGGAGAATCTCCCGAAGCTGACACGCTTGAAGTGATTATCGTACATACGCCGTCGAACACGATTCTCTCGGAACACACGTTTACACCGTAGATGATCGTTGACGCAGCTTCACACGTTGTTATGTTATCACCGGGGTGGTGAAGACGATATTCTCGGCACAAACGCTACCCGGAGGTTAGACACAGCACCGACTCGATTCTACATCCCTCTCGGAACCCTGCCTCGGTCCCAATTTTGGCCCGGCAAAATATTAGATTCCTGATGGGCAAAGCCAAACTGTGTGGTGTGGACAAAGGATGTGTTCTCTCGTTGCCGCGGAGAGTGGGTTGTCCCAGCAGTTTTTTCCACGGCGGGCGCGACGGGTCGATATGGGCGATTACGAGGGACTCGACCTGCAGTCCGTCGAGGAACAACTCGACGACGGGGGGGACCAGAGGGGGAGTGACCGCGTCGTTCTCGGGGTCCTCGACGGGACCACAGATCCCGACGAGTGGATTGACCTGGTCAGTTCGGGGGCTGTCCTGGTGTTGAACGTCGACGGTGACCTGAACGAACTTGCGGCAGATTTCGCCCGCGACCTGAAAGAAGGCGGAGGGGAACTGATGCACTTCCGGGGGTTCCTGATCGTCTCACCCCAGGGCGTCGGGATTGACGCAAATCGGCTGGGGTGACGACACCGCCGGAATTGATCACGCCAGCCCGTATGAGAAAGACGCCGGGAATGCAGTTCTGGATCGAAACGCCGGACCGCACCCGCTGGGGTCACCCTAACGATACCCGCCGGTCACCCGTTTCGCTCTCACGCCACCGCTTCCCTCTGGATACCGAGGTGTGCTTTGTCAGTTTAGGGTGTTCGTATCGCCGGGTCCCGTGTGTGGTTAGATCCGTGGATCACAGAAGATCCTCGGCCGAGATCCACCGGTTGCGAACGATGAGCACGTCGTAGGCCCGTTCGGTTACGACGGTGCCAGCCACACTGCTCAGGTTTGTGGAGATACGGCCGGCGTTCTCGCTGCCCACGACGACGAGTGTTGCATCCCGTGTCTTGGCGTACCGTCGGATCCTGTTTGCGATCGTTCCCGGCGGGGCGTACGGGCCGACAGGCACGATTTCGAGACTGCTGCCAGGTGCCAGCCGTCTGACCTGCCCCGAAAGGCGCGCCTCAACGGTCTCGTGGTCGTACCCCTCCCCGTCGAGCCACCCCCTGTCACGGGCGAACTGTTCGTTTCCCTTCGGTACGACGGTCACGACTTCGATCTGTTCGTCGAGCGCACCTCCGAGTTCGACCGCCCGGTCGAGTGCCGAGGCCGATATGTCCGTCCCATCGAAAGGCACGACAATCGTCATAGGGGGTTTTGACAGACCGATAGCCTATGTGTTTTGATCTGGATGACACGCTCGGATGCTCGATCGATCAGAGCGGTCGGTCAGAGGAGCCACCTACGTCTGGTCACTCGCCTCGGAGACGAGAGTGATGTAGTGGCCGTCCGGATCGCACAGTCGGCGGTCGGTCCCGAGTTCGGTCACCGCACGTGCCCCATCGCGGACCTGCTGGACTGCGGCGCGGGGGTCCGAGACAACGAGACCGAAATCGACGTGGACCCCGCCCCGAGCGTCGGCGAGACCGAGGTGGGGCTCCCAGAGCTCGATATCAAGCGGGCCACACGTCAATCTGACGCGCTCGCGTTTCTCACCGGTGTTCACGCGCTCGAACCCGAGCGACTCGTAGAAACTGGCGGCGCGGTCGATCGATGCGACTTCCAGGGCGATCTCGAAGATATCGCTGACCCCTGTCCCATCCACCTCGGATTCCCCGAGTTCGACACAGTTGCCGTCGGGGTCGTAAAAATAAACTGACCGGGCGTCCCCGAAGGTGTGCTCGACGAGGTCGAACCGTTTATCGAGGCGGTCGTACCAGGCGTCGTACTCGGCTTCCGGGATCGAAAAGGCATAGTGGGTGTGAAGCCCGCCCCGGGGGATCTCGCCGGGAGTTCGCAAAATGAGGTCGGTCTCACCAGCCCCAAATACAGTCTCGCCGTCACCACTCTCCCGGACGTCAAGATCGAGAAAGGCCTGGTAAAACGACTGTGAACGATCCAGGTACTTGACTTCGAGTGCGAGCCACGCGAGTGTCTCAACCATACTGAAACCTTCGAACGGGAATCGTATGACTGTTTTTCCTGCAGCGAGACAAATCTAAGGTGCCGTATCGATACGGGACTCTTTTTGCCAGAACAGTTCGTAACGCTAGTATGCCGATAAAAGGCTCTGGAACGCCGACAGCCTGGGAGGAGATAGACCGCTTCGAGGGGGGGTTCGGGTGGATCGCCCACCCAGAAGAGGCGATGCAACGTGCGAGTCACGCGCTCACGATCGACGGGGATGTGTGGCTCGTCGATCCGGTTGACGCGGACGGAATCGACGAACTCCTTGCCGAACACGGGGATACGAGGGGTGTAGTCGTCCTGCTCGACAGACACAAACGCGATGCGGAGGCGATTGCCCGCCGTCACGACGTTTCGATCTGGATACCACAGTTCATGGACGGGCTCTCCGACGAGTTTGACGCACCGGTCGAACAGTTTCGCTACGAACTGGCGGATACCGGATACACAGCCCACGAGGTCGTTGATAACCGATTCTGGCGGGAAGCGATGCTCTACAACGACGAAAACGGTGTGCTGATCGTGCCCGAAGCTGTCGGCACCACCGAGTACGCCACAACGGACGGGGAGTCACTCGGCGTCCACCCTGTCTTGCGGCTGAAACCACCGACCAGCCTCAGCCGACTGGACCCCGAACGGATACTGCTCGGACACGGCGAGGGGATCCACCACGACGCGGCCGAGACACTCGAGGCGGCCGTCCGCGGCGCCAGATCGAACACGCCTGCGCTCTACTGGAAGAACGTGCGGCAGCTGTTTTCGGGGTGAGTGGGGTCGCCCGGGCACAACGGACCCACCATCTGATCTGTTTCGCGTCGCTGACTCTCCGTGCCTTCTTATAATTGGCTCGTCTATAACGCCGTGTGTTGTACATCACGCGCGGTCTCGTCGAGACGCTGTTGCGGTTCGCACGCGAGAAGGAGCCGGACTCGACGACGGTGCCACTCGCAGTGACCAGCGCAAAAAAGATAGATGAGGCGGGGATCCCAGGGGAGACGCCGGTGTTCACCCATTTTTATATGCCGACCGAAGGGGATACCCTGAACGCGGTCTTTGGGGTCGATCTCAAAACGCCGGCGGGACAGACACCGGGCATGTTCGTCTCCCACCCTCGCGGTGACCTGCGGGTGTCAAAGCGCGATGACCTCCGGGAGGTGGTGTTTGTCGCTGTCCCGCCATGGGATGAACAGTCGTTGAAGGCGTTCGGACGCGATGGAACCGTTCAGGAGTACCAGACACTCGACGTGGCACCCCCCGAGGAGTCACTCGAGAACGAGACTGATTCCTCGGTCGACCCGTCGGAACCGGACACGACCGCCGGGGGGTGAACCGACTACTCTAGATATCCGAGATCGCTGAGCTGGCTCGCTATCTCCTCGAACTCAGCTTCTGTAAGTTCACCCTGCTGTTGGTGCTGGATGACGATACTGCGGAGCAGAAATCTGACCAGGTCGCTCGTACTCTGAAAACTCGTCCCCTCGATGGTTCCATTGACGCGCTCGGCGAGCTCTTTGGGGATAGATACCGTAGTGTACTCGGTCATACACGGAAAACGGGTGACGGTGGGATATGTATTGTGTCGTCCGCGCTCCCGAGAGGCAGTGTTACTCGGCCGTGGCCTGCCACCTGTCGTCGAACATCTCAGGGGTGGGATTGGTGTTGTACGGATCGAAGGTGCGCGGGGCATTTTTGACTGTGAATGTACTCGCGGCCTTGAGTTCGGGCGTCGTGGGGTTGAGGTAGCGTTGTGTGCTCATCTTGAATCGGGTTCGATTGACAGTTGACAGACGGGACGATGGGGGTGTTTAAAAAAGACAACGGACACGTACTGTAAGGACACGCATTATATTCTTATTCTATACTCGACTATAATAAATGTTAATGATGTTAGTCGGGATCGTGGGTGAGATCAGTCGACGACCAGTGAAACGTCGTAGTCGGTGAGGTTCTCGTACCCGTCATCGGTGACGACGACGAGGTCTTCGATCCGAACCCCACCGATATCGGGGTCGTACAATCCGGGTTCGATCGTGACGACGTGGCCCGGTTCGAGTGGCCCACTGTCGGTCGAGATGTTCGGTTGTTCGTGGACGTCCAGACCGATCCCGTGTCCGGTACTGTGGATGAAACCTGTCTGGGCTGTGTCGTCGGCACGCAGCGTGGGCAACCCGGCAGCCTCGTAGACGTCACAGACGGCGTCGTGGACAGCCTCCCCTGTCGCGCCAGGCTCGACGGCCTGGAGAGCCGCCCGTCGCGCCCGGTCGGCGAGGGTGTACCACTCACCGAGCGTCTCAGAGGGTTCGCCTTTGCAAAACGTCCGGGTCATATCCGCGTGGTAGTTCGTCGTTTTGTCCCGAGGGAAGATGTCGATGATAATCGGTTCGCCGGCCTCAAGCGGTCCGCCCCCGCGGTTGTGGGGATCTGCGGCGTCCCGGCCACACGCGACGATCGTCTCGTCGAGTGCACAGCCGTGGCGAAGGAGCGTGATCTCGATCTCCCGCTTGATTCGCTCGCTCGTGAGCACCTCGTCGTCGTATACGAGCTGTCCCTCTTCGGTGTGTGCCCCCTGCAGAAGCTCCTCGGCGCGGGCCATCGCCCGCTCGTTTGCCCGCTGGGCCGTACGGATGTGGTCGATTTCCTCGTCGGTCTTCGTTGCCCGGATCTCTGTGATGATCCCCCCGTCGTCCGGCATCACCTCGACTCCCAGATCGCGCAACGCGTCGGCAACCCGGAGTGGAAAGGATCCTGGCGCCCCGACTCTCGTCACGTCGTGGTCCTGGAGGAACTCTACGAGAACGCGATCGGTGGCACCGGTGTTGCCGTACTCGTCGACCTTTTCAGCCAGGTCGTAATCGCTCCCCCGACTAACCGTTTCGGCACGAGCCTGTTCTTTGGCACGTCCGTACTCGAGTCCCCGTAAAAAAAGTAGGTGTGTCGCCCCATCGTACAGCGTGACGAACGGATCTGGCGCGTCGAACCCCGAGAGGTAGTACTGGTCTGACTCCCCCGAATCTGCGTAGACGAGGTACCCATCGACACCGCGCTCCTGTAGATGGCTGTCGAGCATCGAGAAATCCGGTTTCATACCAACTGTTCTGTCCGGCATCCACTTAGACGTGTGCGGTCCGCAACGGCAGGCAGATCCCACCCGCGTGCCTCGAGTCCTGTCGGAAAGCAGTCTGATCTGAACGAGCCGGTTGACTCCGGATTCTTATACTGACGGCTATAACTTCGTGAGCATATTCGACCCCACGGGGGGTCGGGATTGCTCATGGGCTTATAGCCGTTGGTATTACTCGTCACCGAGAATAACGCGTTCGGTCATCTTCCGTGGGTCAAGCACGTCCTCGGCCTCGGCTTCGGTGAGATAGCCTCTCTCGACGGCGACCTGCTTGACACTCTTTTCTTCCTTGAGCGCGGTCTTGGCAACTTCGCTTGCCTTGTCGTAGCCGATCGCGGGGTTCAGGGCGGTCGCAAGCGCCATGCTCTGTTCGACCTGAGCCTTGCAGTGTTCGCGGTCGGCCGCGAGTTTGGCGACGAACTTATCGGCGAAGACCTCGCTGCTGTTTGTCAACAGTTCTGCAGACTGGAGGAAATTGCTTGCGATGACGGGCTTGTAGAGGTTGAGATCGATCTGTCCCTCCGGGGCACCCGCGGTCACCGCAGCGTCGTTGCCGACTACCTGCTTGTGGACCTGATTGACCGCCTCGGCGACGACGGGATTGATCTTTCCGGGCATGATCGACGAACCGGGCTGGTTCTCCGGCTGGTCGACCTCCCCGAGACCGTTGCGCGGTCCGGAAGCGAGCAGACGCAGGTCGTTTGCGATCTTGTTGAGACTCCCTGCCACCGTTTTGAGTGCGCCGTGGGCCTCGCTCATCGCGTCGTGGGCAGCCTGTGCCTCGTAATGATTGTCCGCTTCGCGAAACGCGACGCCCGTCTCCTCGGAGATGTATTCGGCAACCAGTTCGGGAAACTCGGGGTGGGTGTTCAACCCCGTCCCCACTGCGGTCCCACCGAGTGCGAGTTCCCCGAGTCGTTTGCTACTGTCGCGTACGCGCTCGATGCCTTTCTCGATCTGGGTACGGTACCCGCTGAACTCCTGGCCGAGCGTGATCGGGGTGGCGTCCTGCAGATGGGTTCGGCCGGTCTTTACCACGTCGTCGAACTCGGATTCTTTCGCCGCAAGTTCGTCCCGGAGCGCCGACAATGCTGGGATGAGATCCTTCTCGACGGCCTCCCTCGCGGAGACGTGCATCGCCGTCGGGATCACGTCGTTGCTCGACTGGCCGTAGTTGACGTGATCGTTAGGGTGGATCTCTCTGGTCCCGATCTCACCCCCGTACAGCTCCGTCGCACGGTTGGCGATGACCTCGTTTGCATTCATATTCGAGGAGGTTCCCGAACCGGTCTGGAACACGTCCACCGGGAACTGGTCATCGTGTTCCCCGGCGATGACCTCCTCGGCAGCCTCGACGATACAGTCGGACTTGTCGCCCCCGAGCAAGCCAAGTTCGCGGTTCGCCTGCGCTGTAGATTTCTTTACCACGCCGAGTGCGCGCACGAACCGCCGGTCGAACGTCACCGAACTGATCGGAAAGTTCTCGATTGCGCGCTGTGTCTGTGCCCCCCAGTACGCGTCTGCTGGCACCTGCATCTCCCCGAGACTGTCCTCTTCGGTACGGAAATCGTCGTCGCTCATGCACCGGAAATTCGCGTTGCGCTGCGTAAAACCTACTGATACGAGTGTAACCGAAAGCGCCGTCTGTGGTGTCCGGACACTCTTTTGGCTGAATTGTGGACAGATCTCAGCGTCCCGGGCCACCCGGACCGCCCATCCCGCGTGGTTGGCCGCCAGGACCGCCGCCCGGCCCGCCACCGAGGCGGGCAGTGCCGGACGGTTCCTTTTCGGCGTCGTCGACATCGTCGATTTCGTCGAGTCGACCGGCGACCCGGCGACGGTTGATCTCACCAATACGGTTGGCGATCCGTTCGATGAGATCACTGGTCGTGTCGTGGACGGTGCTACCGTGGTCTTTTACCACCGGCGCTTCAGTTCCGTCTGCTCCGTAGTCCCCGTGGATGGGGAGTTTGCCGAGCAACTCGACCCCGTAATCGTCACAGATCGCTTCAGCCCCGTCGGCATCCCCAAACGGATCGTGCGTATCGTCGCAGGTCGGGCAGTGGAACCGACTCATGTTTTCGACGATCCCGAGGATGGGTGCATCGTGGCGTTTGAACAGTTGCAGCCCCTTTCGGGCATCGTCGAGTGACATCTGCTGGGGCGTCGTGACGATCGCCGCACCCGTGACGGGCAAAGACTGGAGCAAATCCAGCGATGCGTCGCCGGTTCCCGGCGGCAGGTCCACGACCAGATAGTCGAGATCACCCCACTCGACGTTCTCGAGAAAGTGTGTCATCACGTTGTTGACCATCGGTCCCCGCATGATCGCCGGATCGTCCTTGTTCTTGACGAGAAAGCCCATACTCATCAGTTTCACACCGTCAGAGACGGCAGGAATGAGCCGTTCCTCGTTTTGTGCCACGTTTGGGGCCTTGTCTGTCGGCAGGATCCGGGGAACGTTTGGACCGTGAATGTCAGCATCGAGTAATCCGACGCGGGCACCGAGTTTGTCGAGTCCTGCTGCGAGATTCGCTGCGACGGTCGTCTTTCCGACCCCACCCTTGCCGGAGGCGACGGCGATCACGTTGCGGATGTTCGGAAAGATCTCGTCGTCGAATCCCATCTCCGGGGTCACCTCCGCGTGGAGTTCGGTTTCGAGCCCCGCCTCGGAGATCACACCTCTGATTTCGTCGCCCAGTGCCATCTCGCCGGGCGCGAACGGGGAATTGAACGCCAGCGAGACCTTTGCGGTATCGCCTTCGATCGCCAGACCGATGACGAGGTTCAGCGAGATGATTTCCGCACCGATCTGTGGGTCTTCGACCATTTTGAGTCGCTCTTGCAGTTCCGCTTCGGATATTGACATAGCTGCCTGTAAAGCTTGGACATGTGAGTGCCTTTCGGGTTTCAGCAACAATACTGATTGCATTCAAAAAAATACTGACTGCGTTCAGAAACTGAAAGCCACGCGCGCCGGGACGGTCAGAAGAAAAGCACTCTGATGACCATCGTGATAGCGAACAGACCGCCCCACAGTGAGAGAATGAGCCCGAAAAACAGCCCGAGGCCCAGGAACGTGGTACTGAGCTGTTTCGGTTTACCGAAAAACCAGCCCAGGAAAGCGGTGTAGACCGGGAGCCCGATGACGACGAAGATGATCCAGACACCGGGTGCGACGAAGTCCCAGGGTGATCCCCCTCCCGCGAGCGGAATCGTCGGCAAGGACAGCAAGGCCTCGGAGAGGATCGTCATGCTGTCACCTCCTCGTCGCCGCCGTCACCGCCGCCGTCACCGTCGTCGTGGCCCTCAACTGCGTGCAACTCCACGACCGGGAACAGTTTGATGATGACCAGGAAAAACAGGGTACACAGCGCAAGCGTCCCTGCCAGGGAAGCGAGTTCGACCGGGCTTGGAATATAGGTGCCAGGGACGTTGGCGTAGAGGTCGAACTGAGGGTACTGCAGCCCCTCGACGACGAACAGGATCTTCTCACTGAGCGTCGCGTACAGAACGGCAATCGATGCCACAAGCGATCGGTTCAGTGAGAACACCCGCTTGTCGAGTGCCTGTGCGAAGATATATCCGAGGACCACGACCATCGTACCCATTGCGATGATGTAGACGGGCTGTTCGAGCTTGGCGACCATCACCTGCTCCGCGGCGACATCTGCGGCGAACACGCCGTTGATTATCTGCTGGAGCTGGAGCCACACAAAAAGCAGGCCAAACAGGCCGAGCCACTTGGTGAGACCGCGGAACATCTCGTCGGTAAACACATGTTGCCAGTCGTAGGCCCACCGGCAGACATACGAGAGGATGATCACGCCGCTTATCGCCGAGGTGAGAGCGATCGTCAGGAACTGTGGTCCCTGGATCGCCCCCGACCAGCCGGGCATCGACGGCAGCACCGAGAACAGCCACGGAATGACACCGCCGTGAAGAAGAAGCGGAGCCATCACGATGATACCGAGTGCGAGCCACCAGACCATCCGCTCGATAATCTTGTCCTCTTTCTCGCTGTATCCGATGAGGATAAACCGGTAGAGGAGGTCGAAGTGATCGGGTAGACGGTCGCGCAGGCGGTAAATATCGTACCGGAGTGTCAGTCCCAGATACGTCGCCGTCATCACGAAATACAGCGTGATAACGGTGATATCCCATGCGAGTGGTGAGCTCTGTACGGTCCACGGGTAGGAGGGGATGACGCTCAACACGAGCCTGTCGGGCCGACCCGTGTGGATGACGATGTACATCCCGGCCATACTCAGTGCACCGAGCGTGAGCAGTTCGGCCATTCTGGCCACCGGCTGATACTTGTCCATCCCGAACAGCCGGACAGCAGCCGAGAGGATGATGCCACCGTGGGCGATCCCGACCCACCAGATGAACGCGCCGATGTACATGCCCCAGGTGACGCCACCACCGCTACCCCAGTCACCGAGGTTGGTGACGATCAGGCCGTTCTCAAGCTGGTAGCTCCAGGCCGCCAGAAAGACCACGACGACTGCACTTGCAGCCCCGAAGGCCACGTAATACCACTTCGAGGTGTTGAGGATGGGTCGCAGGATATCGTCTGGCCCGGGTTCTTTGTTTTGGGTCGCCATCGGTCAGGCCTCCTCCTCGGGCGGACCGCTTGGCCCGTAGTCGAGATGCTCCTTTCGGTTGTCCACGACCTGGTTACCCCACCGGTCTTGACCGGTGAGATCCTCGTAGCTGACAGGCGTATCCAGTTTCTCCGGATCCTCGCGGATCTCTGCCGGATCGACCTGCTTGTCGTTGGGTCCTGGCTCGTTGCCGAGGTAGGTGATGTTCGGCTGGGTGTTCAGATCCTCGAGGAGCTTGAACGAGCTGAGACGGCCCCAGTTCGTCGTGGACTCCCACATGTCCGGATCCTCGCCTTCCACAACGTCCTCATCGTTGAAGTGTCGGTCGTTCTCCTCGACGTTTTCCGAGCGCTTTCGCAGATAACGGTTCGGACGACTGTCCTCGTCTTCGAGGTCGCCGAAGTGAATCGCGCTCATGCCCGCCTCGTCGCAGGCGTCCTGACACGCGACCGTGCCCTGTGGGCTCTCGGTGTGGTCGTCCTGTCGGGACGGACACATCGTACACTTGCCCATCACACCCGTCGGTGGTCGGCTGTCTGTCCACCAGCCACGCTCGTCGTAGATGTGGTCACCGTCCTCGGCAGCGGTCTGGAGTGCCTCCTTTCGCTCGTCGAAGTCCATCGAACGGACCTTTTCAGGGCGCATCTCCAGATGTTCGAGTTCACTCAGATCCGTATCCGGCTCGCCCCACTGGAAGTAGTTGACGCCGTACGGACAGGCAACCTGACAGTACCGACAGCCGATACACGTCTCGTAGTTGGTCAACACCAGGCCATCTTTCTCCCGCGTGTGGCGTGCGCGAACCGGACAGACCTTCTCACACGGGGCGTTCGAACAGTGCTGGCAGGGACGAACGAGGAAGTTTGCCTGGTCTGTGTCCTCGTTGACGTACGCGAACACGTACATCCAGTTTGCGCCGGTGGAGGTGCCGTTCTCGTTGATACACCCCGAGACACAGGAAAGACAGCCATCACATCGCTCCAGATCGATGACCATCCCCCAGCGGTGCTCGCGGTTTTTCTCCTTGGTTTGTAGATTTTCGACGAGCTGTGGGACCTCGTCACTCCGACCGTTTTGCTGGGTTGCGTAGGCGCCGTACGTGAGGAAGGCTGCACCGGCACCCATCTTTTTCATCATGTCCCGCCGGGAGACGTCGTCGGCCTCCAGGTCGATGTCTTTGAGCGCCTCGAACATCGACTGGTCGTCGTCGAAATCGGACGGGTCCACGCCGTCGAGGTCCTCAAAGAGTGGTCGGTCGTCGACCTCGAACTCCTCCTGGACATCGTCGTGATAGCTCTGGTAGAACTCCTTTTCGGATATCTCACCAGCGACAAGTCGCTGGGCATCTTTTGCCATCTCCATCCCGAGATCAGCGTCGTAGTCGGTCTCCTCTAGCTCCTCGCGCATCTGGTCTTCCCACTCCTTCCCCATCGGGTGGAAGGATTCGTCTGTTTCGTAGGGATGTCTCGGTTCGTCGTTGTCTGTAGATTCGTCGGTGCTCATTGCGGGTCTCGTGGATTATTGTCTCGTTTCTTTTTGACCACTGTTGGCGGGATTATTCTACGATCACTGCGCCAAGTTGACCGAGTGACTGGTGAGGGATACAGTGGTACAGGTAGTTACCCGTCTCTTCGAAGGTGTGTTCGAACGTCGAGCCCTCCCCTGACTGAATGCCCGAATTGAACGCTTCGTCCTGGTGGGTGACACTGTGCGAGTCCGAACCCGCCCACTCCCAGGTAACGGTGGTACCCGCCTCGACACGCACCGCTGCCGGATCGAATGCAAAGTTGGCGCCGGAGCCAACCCCATTTTCTACTGTCACGGAGTCCGACCCCGTCTCGTCGACGACGCTGTCGTAGTTGTTTGCGTCACTGAGGTAGTCTGCAACTTCGC
>JAQCMX010000240.1 GCA_028274885.1 Haloarculaceae archaeon | reverse complement strand
ATATTGTTGAGCGACGGGAGGGTCTCGGGACCGAGTCTACCTACGTTGGGAGCAACACACACGGAATGGGCAAACTCGAAAAGATACGCGCTCGCCCACACCTGACCGTGGGACACATACTGGGGATTAGTTCCGACCTACACGTCACTGTCGGGGACGAGTCAGACACAATCAAGCGGTTTGGTTTCATTGGCGAGTTTTTCACCGCTCTCGGTCTGGGTCAGCTCGTCGTCGCGGGATTGGTTATCTTTGCGTCTCTCTGATAGGTAGGATGCGGTAAGTGTCGTCAGTTGTCCCGTCTGCTCACGACTCAACGATGTGTTGTCGTCTGTCAGCCCTCGTGCCATACCCACAGCTTCGAACTGCCCCTAACCGTCGGAAAAACACGAACGAAACGCCGGGACGGTCCACTGGTATCTCGCCTGCGGATCCGTTCCAGCCGTAGTAGCCGGAATCAGTCCATATTTGTTCGGAAATGCAATCTAAGATACAATTCAAACTTTTGTCCTGAATGGTCGGTTATCTATCCAGATCACAGTACTGATAGAACATCGAGCCATCGTCCGAGATACGCGCGCTGTATCTTGCACGCGGGTCTTGACAAGACCTGGAAGGGCAAAGCGTGCGAAGCTTTGTATGACAGGCTCTCCTATGGTAATTGGGAACAGATCGTGTCCCGGTCTGGTACTCGTAGGAAACACCGCCACGATTGGAACGGTTTATGCCCGGCCACCCACTGGTCTGGTGCATGAGCGATGGCGAACCGTCAGGCGGGCGCGAGCAGATCTGGCTGGAAAAATACCGCCCCGAGTCACTGGCAGACGTTCTCGGACAGGACAGCATCGTCGAGCGATTACAGAGCTACGTCGACCGCAACGACCTGAGTCATCTCATGTTTGCCGGGCCGGCGGGAACCGGCAAGACCACGTCCGCGATTGCGATCGCACGGGAGCTCTACGGACAGGAGTGGCAGGAACACTTCCTCGAACTCAACGCCTCCGACGAGCGTGGGATCGACGTGATCCGGGATCGGGTCAAAAGCTTCGCGCGAACCTCGTTTGGCGGCGTCGAGTACCGAATCATCTTTCTGGACGAGGCCGATGCCCTGACCTCCGACGCGCAGGCGGCCCTGCGTCGGACCATGGAGCAGTTCTCGAACAACGTCCGGTTTATTCTCTCGTGTAACTACTCCTCACAGATCATCGACCCCATCCAGTCCCGGTGTGCTGTCTTTCGGTTCTCGCCGCTGCCGGAGGATGCAATCGAGACACAGGTTCGAACGATCGCTGACGCCGAAGGCATCGAGGTAACCGATGACGGGATCGAGGCGCTCGTTTACGTCGCTGGCGGGGATATGCGGGCCGGCATAAACGGCCTCCAGGCGGCGTCCGTGGCCGGTGCAGTGGTCGACGACGAGGCAGTGTTCGAGATCACGAGCACGGCTCGCCCGGAAGAGATCAAGGAGATGGTGACACTGGCACTCGACGGGGACTTCACGGCCGCACGCTCACGGCTGGACGTGTTGCTGACCGAGGAAGGGATCGCGGGCGGTGACGTGATCGACCAGTTACACCGCTCTGTCTGGGAGTTCGACCTCGGGGACGAGGCCGCGGTGAGACTGCTAGACCGGATCGGCGAAGCGGACTACCGCATAACCGAGGGTGCAAACGAACGGATCCAGCTCGAAGCCCTGCTCGCCTCCCTTGCACTCGATAACTGACTCGCTATCGGAGCTGACGACTGTCAGAACCGTCGTGACCGACCTATTAACACGAGTTTCAGTTACCCATCAGTCCGGCGGCGGAGTTTGCGGCCGCGGCGTTGCCGGCAGCTGAGGAGGCAGCACCGGCACCTGTCTTGGCGGCCCCTTCGGCGGCGTTCTCCAAGGCATCCCGAATGAGATCCTTCCGGACCTCCATATTCAATACCATGAGCGAGGCAGCCTGATAGAGGCGGGCAAGCAACGCGAAGTAGACACCTGCAACCCCGAGCGCGAGACTCCCGTAGCCGCCGATGATGCCGACCTGTTTCAGTGCCCAAGTGTACACCGAGAGGAGGTTGGTCGCGTCATCAGCCCTGTCGTCCAGATTGCCGGCGGTGGACCCGCCACCGCCGCTGGCATCGGGCAATACACCACGAAGGTTGCCACTTTCTGGATCCAGCGCCCAGTGTGTCAGCCCGCCGTCGGCCCCTGCGAGGACGACCGGGTTCGGAATGTACCCGTCGCCGTTCCCGCTCGCCCGATCCGACAGTGTTTGAACTGCCTCGCGACGCGACTGTGTGAGCGACCCCGCCCGCACGAGGGCAGAGTCGGCCAGCCGACCAGCCGTCGAGGTGTCGAACAGCGCCCGCTCAACGACCGCTACTCGGGCAGTTCGTTTGGCGGTTAGTCGCCGGCGCCGTTCGGGGTCGGTCCCAGCAGTCGCCGCCCGGGCCGTCGGGAGTACATCCATCTGGACAGTGGCTCCCCCCTCTCCAGTGAAGTTTACCTGCTGGTGTTGCATTGCAACCCGCGGCCCACGGGGAAACGTCAGCGAGTCGTCGGTAACGGCATCGGGATACGGCGCCTGGACCATCAGTGCCTCCCATGGGATCTGTGGGATTCCGTTTTCACGGGCCGCCATGGCAGCCTCCCGGTCGCCGTCCTCGACGGCCAGCAGGAATTCTTCCAGTTCCAGTCGGGCACTGAAAGCGTCGTCGAAGGCTACCGATAACGGGACGCCCCACCCCTCAAATGACAGCGTCGCCTCACCAAACAGTGCCCCCTCCACGTCGAGTACGTCCGGCGGGAGTACCGACTCCCGGCGCTCGTCCGTGCCCTCGCTGTTATCAGCCGCACCGTTGTCCCCACCGTTTACGGATTCGCCACCAGCCAGTGTTCGCTCGACGATTGTCGTCGGCCCATCCGGGCCATACGGGGAGACGGTGAGTTCCAGTGTCAATTGGTCGTAGCCATAGGGATCCGGGTCCTCGGGTGTATATGTCGCCTCTGCGCTTGCGGGCGAGTCGGCGGTTGTCTCGATGCTGACGGTGTGTGTCTCCGGGGTAGGCGTTGGTGTCTCGTACTCGATGACGTAGCCCGGGAGGTCCGCGCGGGCTTCCCGGACAAACCGGGTGATAGCCTCACGCGCTGCCGTGCGGTCGCTGCCCGGCACTGCGGTTCCGCCGGAGAGATCGGCGATTTCCTGAAGGGACGCGCTGTCGACGGACTCTGTCGCGTCGACATCCAACGCAACCACTGGTGGACCTTCCTCGAGTTGCTCTGCCAGCTCCTGGGTGCGCTCGTCCTCCGCTTTCCCGTCGGTCACAAAGACGACGAGGTTGGTCTCTGTCCTCGGGGCCGTGGCTACGAACTCCCAGAGGTGCGAGAACGACCCCCGGCCGCCCGTTTCGGAGTACGGTCTGGCCGACTGTGCCTGTACGTTCGCCCCCTCGTCAACGTCGGTGATGTCGGCGGCCAACTCGTTGACGAACGATTGGAGTTGCTCGCCGCTGTACTGGTCTGGCATGCTGTCGGAGACATCGTACAGCACCATCACCCGCGGTGTCGGGCGGTTTGAGATCAGTGATGGTCGAACCGTCTCGCCGTCCTCAGTGACATCGAAGGCATCGATGTCGAGCCCATCGACTGTATTTCCCTCGCCGTCTCGTGGGTAAAGATCGAGCGTCACCAGTGGAAACTGGCTGGCATCGGCACTTGTCTCGAGACGCTCCACGGCGGCGGGATCCGTCGGGTCCGCGACGCTGACTGTCTCAGCGCCGTTGCGCTTTATCGCCTCGTCTTCGACGGTGAGACGGTCCCCAGTCCGGGTCACAGGGTCGCCAGTCACCGAGAGTTCCTGTTCGCGCTGGGAATCGAGGTCAGGTCCCTGGACCGCGAGTGCAGGGAGAAACTCCCGAACGTCGCTGTATCGGAGTTGGGCGAACTCCATTGGGTCGGGTACGGGGAGGGTCTGCACGCGGAGTTGTCTCCCGGCGAGTTCGTCCAATCCCCACTCGCCGCTGACGAACTCAACATCCCGGCCGCCAGTCGCAGTCCGGCCCGACAGGCGCACCTCCACGGTACCCGGCCCGTTTGGCTCCGGTGCCTCTCTGAGGTACTGCGGTTCGATCGGTGGTTCGTCAAACCCCAGTCCTGGCCCGAACGGTGCCGCGTGGATAGTCTCGCCGTTCTTCGTCGCTTCGACGACGAGCAATTCCTCGAACCACCGGAACTCGAATTCAGGCGCCTCGGGTAGGTCTCCCGCTGCTGCCAGCACCCGTTCAGCGACCGCCGTGCTGTCCTCACCGCCGGTGTCGATTCGCTGGAAGTCGAACTCCTCGCCGTCCTCGCGGTCACCGTCTGTCCGCCGATTTTGGGCAGTCTCGCGCCACCGCTCCAGCATCGCCTCGCTCACTTCGGGGGCAAACTCCCGCTCCCGCTGGCCGAAGACAGCCTCACTGACCCGGTTCCCATCGATACCGCCACCGCCGCCCACCCGGATGCGAGTCTCGTACCCCATCCGCTCGTATAGCGAAGCGAGCAGCTCGGCCTGCTCGCGGACGGTCCCGCCACCGCCCCGCAGCGTCGCTTGTGGCCCCCACCGCACGGTTCGTATCTGGCCACCCCACCGATCTCGCTCGAGCGGAAGGGTGACGATTTCATCCCGGACGAGTTCGAAGACAGCTTCAACGTCTTCGCTCTCAACGAGGCGGTCGGCCCGCGCAGGCAGGTGGTCCGGGCTGGTTCGCATCGCGTCGCGTGCCTCCTTCCACTGGTCAAGAAGCCGCCGCAGGTCTGTGTCGTCGTTCCCGGACGCTGCGTCGTCGTCGCTCCCGGACTCCGTGTCGTCGTCGTTCCCGAGCAACCTCCACGCGCCAAAGCTACCACCAAGGAGTGCGACGAGACCACCCCCGGCGAGCAGGTCCCGTCGGCTTATTCCGGTGCCCTCGTCGTCTTCACCACGGTCGCTGCTACCCTTTCCAGTCGGGTTTGCATCGCTGGCGTCTGAACTCATTGTTCCCTCCACGGGGCTCCTGCAGAGAGGCGCTGCCGAATGATACTTTGCAACATGCCCTGTTTTTCTGTGACTTCGCATATGAAAATTTGGCTTGTAGTTTCACTCGCTTTCCACAGATGGCAGACCGCTGGCGAAGATCGAAACCGGCGTGGATGTTCTCAAATATGGTTTACTTTCCATACGGTCGTTCATGACTGTGTGTTCAGACCAGTGAAGAGGTGTCA
>JAQCMX010000148.1 GCA_028274885.1 Haloarculaceae archaeon | reverse complement strand
AGGTGCCCCAGCAGGATTTGACCCTTGAGTACGGTGACCACATCACTATCCTCGGTCATACGAACGCGGTCCGTGAGGCGCTCACACAGACACATCCACACGATTGATCAGGACGATCCAGGAAATCAGAGACGAATGAAACAGGCAATTGTCGCCCGCGCCGATCTCGGAATGGGAGAGGGAAAGCTGGCCGCACAGGTCGCCCACGCCGCGCTCCAGGCCTACGAGTCTGCAGACGACCAGACACAGAGCGAGTGGCAGGGGAGCGGACAGAAAAAGATCGTGCTGCAGGCAGACAGCGAGTCGGAACTGTTCGAACTCGCCGAAACGGCAAAGTCCGAGCGGATTGCGCACGCTGTCGTCCGCGATGCGGGCCACACGGAACTGGAACCGGGGACTGTCACAGCACTCGCGGTCGGTCCCGCCGGCAATACCCGTATCGACCGCGTGACCGGAGACCTATCGCTTTACTGACCCGCCGTCGAAGGCCGCGTCGGTCAAACAAGGTTTATAGGAAAAAAGCACTTACACAAAGTGAACACAAGCGCGTGTTGGAAGGTACGACAATGCAGGATACGCAACAGCAGGCATACGATCGTGGTATCACCATCTTCTCACCGGATGGCCGACTCTACCAGGTCGAGTACGCCCGGGAGGCAATCAGACGTGGGAGTGCCAGCGTCGGTGTCCGGACGGCTGACGGTGTGGTGTTGGCCGCGGATCGACAGGCACGCTCCCCGCTGATCGAACGCGATAGTATCGAAAAGATCCACAGCATCGACGATCATATTGGCGTCGCAAGCGCGGGACACGTCGCCGACGCCAGACAACTGGTCGATTTCGCTCGCCAGCAGGCACAGGTCGACCATCTCAGGTACGACGAGGGGATCGGCGTGGAAACACTGACAAAGCGGATCACCGACCGCGTCCAGGAGTTTACCCAGACGGGAGGCGCACGCCCGTTCGGGGTCGCGTTGCTGGTCGGCGGTATCGAGAACGGCGAACCGCGACTGTTCGAGACTGATCCCTCGGGGACGCCATACGAGTGGCAAGCCGTGGCGGTCGGCAGCGGCAGAGACGAGATTCAGAGCTTCCTCGAGGCGGAGTACACCCCGGACACTGATCTCGCGGGCGGTATCGACCTGGCGCTCGAAGCGCTGGCAGTCGAAACGGAAGATCCCGAACCGGCGGAGGTCAAGGTCGCGACGGTCGATACTGAGACCGAACAGTTCGAGACGCTGCCGACCGAAACGGTCGCGGAGCATCTGGACGAACTCGAGACGACCGACCGTGACGAGTGAGACGAAGATCGCGGGGCTGACGACCGAGGCCGGCGTATAATCGACTACGACGATCCCGCAGTGATACTGTGAGTCAAGATGTCTCTCCTGTCTGTGACGGGTCCCTTTTGATTGCTCGTCTCGTCACACCCCTCATGCGCGAGGCACAGCCGTTCGAACAGACAGTCGGTATCGCCTACTACGTGAGCGAAGCAGCCGGGACCGGTGGTCGTCTTCGAACAGAGCCGGAGGACTTCCGGGTCCGGGAACTGGAGGCTTTCGATACGGAGCCGGTCGGTTCGGACCGCGCTGCGTATCCGCACCTCGTCGTTCGGGCGACACTCAGAAACTGGGATACCAACGACTTCGCCGGTGCACTGTCAAACCGGCTTGGGATCTCCCGTGAGCGCGTCTCGTGGGCTGGCACGAAGGACAAACGGGCGGTCACAACCCAGCTGTTCTCTGTGGATGGCGTCGAACCCGGAGAACTTCCCGATCTGGCTGATGTCGAGTACGACGTCATCGGGCGCGCGGGCCGGCCGATCCTGTTTGGCGATCTCGCGGGCAACGGCTTCGAGGTGACGATCCGGGATCCCAAGAGACGGGATACTGCCGCTGTAATTACCGAGACACTGGCGGAGTTCGCGGGGCAGGTCAATGCCGACGGTGGTGAGGACGTCACTGTGGCTGTCCCGAACTACTTCGGGCAGCAACGGTTTGGCAGCCGTCGTCCCGTAACCCACAAGGTCGGACTGGCGGTCGTCCGCGGGAAGTGGCAGGATGCCGTCCTTGCCTACGTCGGCAATCCCAACGAGCGCGAACCAGCCGAGACACAGGAGGCTCGCACGTTTGTCGACGAGACCCGTGACTGGGCGGGTGGACTCGATCGGTTCCCGAGACATCTCGGCTACGAGCGATCGATGCTGCAGTGTCTCGCCGAAAGGGACAACGAGCCGGCGGATTTCCGTGCCGCACTCGAAACCGTGCCGACGAACCTCCAGCAACTGTTCGTCAACGCCGCCCAGTCCTATCTCTTCAACAGGATCCTCTCGGAGCGTCTGACGCGAGGGCTGCCGTTCGAACGACCGGTAACTGGCGATATTGTCTGCTTTGCGGACAGGGACGCACCGCCGGGTCTGGCGCTGCCCGATCAGCAACGAACGCAGCGGGTTTCGGGCGACCGACTCGACTCGGTGATCCGACACTGCAGGCGCGGCCGGGCGTTTGTAACCGCCCCGCTTGTCGGAACAGAAACGCGGTTTGCCGAGGGCGAACCCGGGGAGATCGAGCGAACTGTTCTCGAGGAGAGTGGGATCGCACCGGCCGACTTCGATCTTCCCGGTCGGTTTCACTCCGAGGGGACGCGCCGGGCAGTGCAGGTGCGGACGCGTCTCGAACTGGACGAGGAGCCTCTCACTGCCTCGTTTCGGCTGCCCCGCGGATCCTACGCGACGGTCCTGCTCAGGGAGTACCTGAAAACCGATCCCGCGGAACTGTAACGGGGCAGAGACAGTCCGTGTAGGACTCCAGCGCTCGGCGCGGGCAAACGCCGTGCTTATCGGTAATAAACGGCTATACCTGGGCATGGAGTGTCGGCAGTGTGCGTCGCCGCTGACCAGACCGGGTGACTACTGTCTGGTCTGTCGGACGCCAAACGCCGATACCGTCGTGTTGGAACTCACTCGCAAACGGGCGACAGTAACGATCCTCGACGAGGAGACTGTCGTCGGTGAGCGGATCGTAACCACCACACCCGAAGCCGACGGTGAACGGGAACGGACGGAACTCAGATACTTTGCCGGAGAGATCGCAGATGAAGTCCGGCGCAAACGCCCCGAGGAGGTGTACGCGACAGGTAATCGCGACGTCCTCCGGGCGGTGCGGGGTCAGTTACACTACGAGTTCTATCGGATCCAGGCCGACGAGCCGGTCCAGGGGGTTCTCGACCGGAAGCAGAAGTCACCACTGGAGGTCGTCGAGGCGTCGGTGGGCGAGAAACTCGGCGGGGCGCACTCGACGCTCATTGGCGGCCGGACCGGGCGGCGGGCACTCGAGGTCGTCGCCGACCATCCACATGTCAAAAAGATAATCCCTGGACCGATCGACGCCAGCGGATCGAGTTCACCGACCGGCGTGCGTGCAAAGGTCACCCGATCAGACGACAACGGAAATGTCCGACTGTTGATACTCGAGGGATCCAGCGTCCAGGAGAACCGTGTGGTGACGACTGCCGGTGATCGGGAACTCGGTGAACGCGTCCGCGACGACCTCAACGACGCGTTGACTGCGGCCGAGTTCATGGAGTAACGAACAGGTGACACCTCGACCGGCGGCTGGTTACCGGCCGGGACCGATCGGTGACGTGGGGTGTCACACTCCCGCGTGCCTCGCCGCCGCCACTCTCAGCGCATGTGGGGTATGGTCCCGTTATCCTATATGAAAGACAGTGAGCCGGGACGGGCGCAGTCATAACATCCCGGAAACTCAGTCGGGACGACTCGTAGGGTTTATCTATCCACTCGGCCGAATCTATTGTACTATGAGCAGACAGGAAAACCAGACTGGAAGTGCCGGCCGCTTCGGTGCGCGGTACGGTCGTGTCGCCCGGCGTCGTGTCGCGGAAATCGAGAATGATATGCGTAACGCGACGGTCGACGGTGACGATGTCAAACGCGTCGGTACCGGAATCTGGGTCAACGAGGAAACCGGCGAGAAGTTCACGGGCGGCGCGTACAAGCCCGAGACCCCGGCTGGAGAGACAGTCACGCGATCGATTCGCGCTGCGCTGGCAGAGGACAGCGACGACGAATGAGCTACAAGTGTTCCCGGTGTAAACGCGACGTGACACTCGACGAGTACGGGGGCGTGCGCTGTCCGTACTGTGGCCACCGCGTCCTATTAAAGGAGCGAAGCCGCGATATCAAAGAGATCAACGTCGAATAGTGGAACACGAAGCCGTCCTTAGCTTCGAGTACGCCACACCCGCGAGCGCACGGCGGGTCGAACGGGCACTGCTCCCCGAAATCGGTGACATC
>JAQCMX010000139.1 GCA_028274885.1 Haloarculaceae archaeon | reverse complement strand
GATGTCCTCGATGAGGCCCGGCGCATGGACGCGCTCGGCTCCTCGGTCACCGGCGGCGAACCACAGGAGGTGCTCGACCGGACCTGTCACTACATCGACCTGCTCAAATCGGAGTTCGGGACGGACCACCACACCCACCTGTACACGGGCATCACCGGCGGCCAGGAGAACATGCGTCGTCTCGCCGAGGCCGGATTGGACGAGATTCGCTTCCACCCCCCGTTCGAACAATGGGGTGATCTTCACGGCACGGAGTGGGAGGAGATCCTGTACGTCGCCCGGGAGGCTGGGCTTACCCCCGCGTTCGAAATCCCCGGGATCCGTGCCGAGGAGGAGTTCCTCGAGTTCATCGACGAGGGGGCTGCGGACTTTTGTAACATAAACGAATTCGAGATGAGCCAGGGGAACTTCCGGCGGATGCAGGAGGCGGGCTTCGAACGCAAGGACGGCCACATGAGCGCCGTCGAGGGCAGTCACGAGATTCTCGACGCGATGGGCGACCACCCGAAGGTCTACTTCTGTACCTCGGTGTTCAAAGACGCCGCCCAGCACCGAAACCGCATGAAGCGCATGGCTCAGAATGTCCGCCGCCCGTTCGACGAGGTGACCGAGGACGGGACGCTCGTCTATGGCAAAACCAGAGCGGAGGTCGACCGACTCGACAAGCTCGGAGTGCCTGCCGAGTACTACGCCGAAAAGGACAATCACGTCGAACTGGCGTGGTGGCTCCTAGAGGAGATGCTCGGGGAGGGGGATCTCTCGGACGGTGAGATCGTCGAACAGTACCCGACCGTCGACGGGACTGTGGTGGAACGCACACCACTTGCATAACCTATCAGTATAATATGTTACTCAGCCACGTACGCGTGCGCGAACAGGTCTATCTCTAACGTACCTATCTCTATCTTTAACGTACGACATCTCTAACGTACTGACATAGCGCCTGCCATTCAAGCGGACTGACACAGCACCCGCCCTGACCTCCATCTGACACCGAATCGGAGTGGTTGCCGGGGAGGTCATAACTGTTGGAGTTGCCGTCTTTGCTCGGGTGGTCAAGGGAACAGGCCTGTTCAGAGAGTCCTCAGGATAGTGAGCTGTGAGTCGACGGTGGGCGATTGGTCGTCTCGGTGTTTTGTGATCGGCCCACCGGAAGATATCTACAGGATCGGTTACATTGCGCCGCCCATGCCGCCCATGCCGCCCATACCGCCCATGCCGCCCATGCCGCCGGCACCGCCAGGTCCGCCTTCGTCGCCGTCGCCTTCCGTCGAGAGGTCACCGGCGGAGATGATGTCGTCGATTTTGAGCACCAGGTTTGCGGCCTCGCTGGCGGAGGACATCGCCTGTTTTTTGATCGAACCGGTCTCGACGACGCCGCCGTCAAAGGTGTTTTCGATGTCCCCGGTGGTCACGTTCAATCCGGCGCGTGCGTCGCCGTCGCTGTGAGCCGAGCGCAGATCCACGAGCGCGTCGATGGGATCGAGACCCGCATTCTCGGCGAGCACGCGTGGAACCACCTCCAGCGAGTCGGCGAAGGCCTCGACTGCGAGCTGTTCGCGGCCGCTGACGCTGTCGGCGTACTCGCGCAGTTCGCGTGCGACCTCCACCTCGGGCGCGCCGCCACCCGGGACGACACTGCCGTTGCTGAGCGCACTGCCGACCACGTCCAGCGCGTCGTTGACCCCGCGCTCGACCTCGTCGACGACGTGTTCGGTCGAGCCACGGAGCAAGAGCGTCACGCCGTGGGCCTCCTCACCGCTTCCTTCGACGTAAAACAGCTCCTCGTCCTCGTCCCGGCTGACACTCCCCGCGCCGAGGTGGTCGGCCGTGGCGTCGTCCAGATCCGAGACGATCTCCGCACCGAGTACCTCACGGAGGAACTCGATGTCCGACCGCTTGACACGCCGGACTGCGAGGATCCCCTCCTTGGCGAGGTAGTGCTGGACCATGTCGTCGATACCTTTCTGACAGAAGACGACGTTCGCACCGGTGTCGACGATGTCGTCGACCATCTCGCGGAGCTGTTTTTCCTCCTGTTCGATGAAGTTCTGGAGCTGGTCGGGATCGGTGACGTTGACCTGCGTGTCGGCCTCTGCTTCGTCGAGTTCCAGTGCGAAATCCACGAGGAGGGGCTGGGCGTCCTCGACGGTAGTCGGCATATCCTCGTGGACAGGGTCTTTGCTGACGACAGCACCCTCGAGTAGTTCCGAGGCCTCGGCCGACGAACCGGTCTGGGTCTCGATTTTCAGGTAGGCCAGATCGACAATCGTCGAGCCGTCGTCGGCCTCGACCGTCACGGCCTGGGCGGCGTCGACGATCAGTTCCGCCAGCGGATCTTTGTGCTGTTCGGCCCCCTTGCCGGTCATCGACGTCTTGGCGACCTGCTGTAGGATCTCGTCGTCGTCGTTGTCGATGTCGATCGATATCTCCTCGACGGCTTCTTTCGCGTGGTCGGCAGCCATCGTGTATCCACCGGTAATCGCAGTTGGGTGGATGTCCTGATCGAGGAGGTCCTCGGCGTTTTTGAGCAACTCACCCGCGATCGCCACGGCCGTCGTCGTCCCGTCACCGGCTTCGTCCTCCTGTGTTTCGGCAACCTCGACGATCATCTCTGCCGTCGGGTTGTCGATGTCCATCTCGTCGAGGATTGTCACGCCATCGTTCGTGACGACGATGTCTCCCATCGAGGTGACAAGCATCTTGTCCATCCCCTTCGGTCCGAGCGTCGAGCGTACCGCGTCCGCGACAGCCCGCGCGGCTGCAATGTTGTGTTCCTGTGCGCTCTTGTCTTTCATCCGTTGTGCGTCCTCGCCCAGAATGATCATGGGCTGGCCCTGCATCTGCTGACTCATGTCACACGAAAGTATGCATGTGGTTCTATATAAAGGTTTGTGATCCGGCTCGAAACTCCCTTTATCACCGAGACGAATGTGACCGATTAATCGCCTGTAAACGGACGGATACGGGGCAAATCCTGTGACTGTTTCCCGTGGTCCCGCACACGTTTGAACTGACTTTTATATTATTCCCCCGGCATGATAGCGCCCATCAGCCGGTAGATGTTCTCCTCCTCTGCAGGCACGAGCTCCGGATAGACACCCACTGTCACCGCAAGATCGTCGTCCATCTCCACGGCATCGGTGATGTGGATCCGAACGTCGACAGACTGTTCTCCGAACGTTACGGTCCCGATGAAGATGTTCTGTGTCGTATCAGTACCGTAGACGGTGGCGGTGCCCTCCTCTTGGTATTCGAGGCCGTCGAATCCGCTCTGGCTGCTTTGGACCAGTTCCAGCAGACGGCGTGAGGACAGTGCTGCGACCGGATTGAACTCCTGGTCCAGCACCGATGCCTGACGTGTCGTCAACACGGTGAACAAAGCGCCGCGAACGTCCTCCAGCGGGCCAGCGCTGATCGACTTGTCGTAGTTAGCCCGGGAGTTTGTCACAATGACCGTTCGGCTCTCGCCGGCCACCTCGAACTCCCGTTCGATCTCGAAGGTCGTCCGGTCGTCGAACTGGTATCCGGTCTCCGTCAGTGCGTCCTCCCGGACGCGTGCGGGCTCTGCCGAAAACTCCGCCGGTTCGTCGCCCAGCAGAAAGTCCACACAACCGGCCAAGCTGCCGATGCCGACCAGCCCTGCTCCGGCGATGTATTCGCGCCGTCTCATACGTCGTGACAATTCGCCGTGGCGGTATGTGTGTTGTGGCTTCCCTCACGCGTCGTGCCCCCGGAACCGTGTCTGTGACTACCGTTGTCTTGGTTCGTGCTAGCAGTCGTTGCGAGTTTTGCCGTAACTCTTAGTTATAGATGCGTCGAGATATATGCATGAGATACATGACCGGTAAGGATAGTGACGAGTGGGGTTTCGACACACACTGTGTCCACGCGGGTCAGGAAGAGCCCGATCCGGAGACAGGTGCCCGTGCCCCGCCGATCTACCAGACGACATCGTATGTATTCGACGACGCCGACCGTGCGGCCGATCTGTACGCGCTCAAGGCCGAAGGCAACGTCTACTCTCGGTTCAACAATCCGACGGTCTCGATGCTCGAACGCCGCCTCGCGCGTCTCGAGAGCGGCACCGCCGCTGTTGCGACGGGGTCGGGAATGGCGGCGCTCGACGCGGCCACGTCGGTGTTGGCCTCGACCGGGGACAACATCGTCTCTGCGGCGTCGATCTACGGCGGGACCCACTCCTATTACACGAACATGTCGACCCGGCGTGGGATCGAACCTCGGTTCGTCGACACGCTCGATCCCCACGCCTACGCCGAGGCCATCGACGAGAACACCGCCTATGTCCACTTCGAGACAATCGGCAACCCCTCGCTGGTGACGCCGGACTTCGAGGCCATCGCCGAGGTGGCACACGACCGTGGCGTTCCGGTCTTCGTCGACAACACCTTCGGGACGCCCGCACTCTGTCGCCCGCTAGAACACGGTGCGGATCTGATCTGGGAGTCGACGACCAAATGGATTCACGGATCCGGCACCACCGTCGGCGGGTTTCTCGCCGAGGACGGCGAGTTTCCCTGGACGGACTACCCCGAGCGGTTTCCCGAGATCGGCGGCGAAAACCCTGCCTTCGACGGCATCACATTCGCCAATCGATTCCCCGACCGGCCGGTGACGACCGCTGCCCGCCAACGAGCGGTTCGAAGCACAGGCAACGGCCAGGCACCATTCGACGCATGGGTGACCATGCAGGGCACAGAGACACTCTCGCTGCGGATGGAGCGACACTGTGAGAATGCGATGGCTGTCGCCGAGTATCTTGGCGATCACCCGGCGGTGGCATGGGTCAACTATCCCGGACTCGAAGCTCACGAAACCCACGACAACGCTGCGGCCTACCTTGACGGCGGTTTCGGCGGGATGGTTACCTTCGGGCTCGAAGGGGGGTACGACGCCGGCGTGACGCTGTGTGAGGAGACCGATCTCGCGCAGTTTCTCGCAAACATCGGCGACGCAAAAACGCTGATCATCCACCCTGCGAGCACCACACACGCGCAGTTGAGTGAGGCCGAACAGCGCGCCTCGGGCGTGACCCCCGAACTACTCCGCCTGTCGGTCGGTATCGAGGACGTCGAGGATATCGTCGCTGACCTCGACCGGGCGATCGAACGCGCCGAAAAGCACACATGACCCGGGAGGTGGGCTGACCGTGCAAACCGAACACGACACCATCTCGCTCGGCGAGTTCGAGTTCGAGTGTGGTGAGTCGATCCCGGAACTGGTGGTTGCCTACGAGACCTACGGCGAGTTTACCGGAGACAACGCGGTGCTGGTGTGTCATGCCCTCACCGGCAGTGCCCACGTTGCCGGCCCGGACCGGGGTGGCGACACTGCCGGACAGGCCCGTGCCTGGTGGGACGACATCGTCGGTTCGGGAAAGGCAATCGACACCACCGAGTACTACGTCGTATGTGCAAACGTGCCCAGTTCCTGCTATGGCACGACCGGACCGGCTTCGACGAATCCGGAGACCGGCGAGCCCTACGGGACGGACTTTCCCGCGGTGACGGTCACCGACTGGACCGAGTGCCAGCGCCGTCTGCTGGACCAACTCGGCGTACCCCATCTGCACGCCGTCACGGGTGGGAGCGTCGGCGGGATGAACGTCCTCGAGTGGGCCAAACGCCATCCCGATCACGTCGAGAAGATCATCCCAATTGCCGCCGCCGCCCGACTCGACCCACAGTGTCTCGCACTCGATGCCATCGCACAGCGGGCGATCACGACGGACCCCGACTGGCAGGACGGCGACTACTACGACGATGCTCACCCGACCGACGGTCTCGGCCTCGCTCGACAGATCGGCCACGTAATGTACCTCTCGAAGGCGTCGATGAAACAGAAGTTCGGCCGTCGGTCGGCCGGGCGGGACGCGGCCCGTTCCTTTCCGACGGATCCCGCGGCACACTTTTTCCCCTACCGGGAGGTCGAGTCGTATCTCGACTACCAGGCCGAGAAGTTCGCGACGCGGTTCGACGCCAACTCCTATCTCTACCTCACGCGGGCGATGGACGATTACGACCTATCCCAGGGCTTCGAATCGGACGCCGATGCCCTCGCTGCCTTCGATGGCGAGGCCCTCGTGATGTCTTTCACCGCCGACTGGCACTTCACCACAGCCCAGGCCGAAGCCCTTGCGGAGTCCATGCACACTGCCGACGTCGAGGTGGCCCACCACGTCGTCGAATCCGACCACGGCCACGACGCGTTTCTCGTCGAACCCGAGAACGTCGGCCCACCGCTCTCGGACTTTCTCGCCGATGGCGTGGCCGGGAGTTCGGTAACGGACACGGACGACGGGTTCGAAGGTGACAGAAGCGAGTTCGCTCCGGTCCACAACAGTCTCTTCTCGGACTGACGAGTCCGACACCATCTGGATCCCCCAACCTGGTTTGGCAGGGCCTCTTTGTACCTGGGACCTGTAGCCGCGTATGTGACGACGACTGCCGTTTCGGGTTCGACGCCTCGGGTTCGGCCCGCCGAGCGTGCCGACCTGCTTGCAGTCCACCGCATCGAACAGGAGTCGTTCCCTCAGCCGTGGCCATTTATCGCCTTCGAACAGTATCTCAGCGAACCCGGATTCCTCGTCGCCCACGACGACGCAGTCGTCGGGTTCGTCGTCGGTGACGCCATCATCCAGCACGGGCAGTTGCTCGGGCATATCAAGGATATCGCGGTCCGGGACGACCGACGTGGCGAAGGGATCGGGGCGTTGCTCCTCGAGCGGGCGCTTGGCGTCCTCACCGCCGAAGGCGCCCGGGCGGTCAAACTCGAGGTCCGCGAGAGCAACGACCGCGCAATCTCACTCTACCGCTCCTACGATTTCAAACAGCACCACACCGTGACGAACTACTACGATGACGGCGAGGACGCGCTCGTGCTCTTGCGCTCTGCTGGCGGGGGAACTGTCACCTCCGGTTGATCCTCGACACGTGCTTTCGTGACACGGATCAACACGTGCATATCATCCGGCGTGTAACTGTTCGGCATGGCACCGTCCGACCGTGACCGGGTCGTCTTCGCAGCTGTCGTCTTTGCGATCCTGTTCGCTCAGGTGTTGCTCTATCCCGGGATTCCGGACCTGGTGGTCGCACTGGGTGGGACGCCTGCCGCGTGGGGCGGTGATGTCGGTGCAATCCTGTCTGCCGGCAAGTGGTTCCTGACGGCCGAATTTCTCGGGTTCGTCCTCTTTGCCGGCCTCTGGGGGGCGGTCAGTGACGCGCTGGGTCGACGGACCCCGCTCGTCGCCGCCGGCGCTCTGGTCGGGGCTGTCGGCTACCTCACACTCGCCGTGCTTCCCCGTCTCGTCGCGTTCCCGTACGATTTGGTACTGGCAGTCCGGTTCCTCCAGGGGGCGGCCACCATCGGAGCGTTTTCGCTGGCTATCACGACGCTGATGGATCTTGAGGGCGGACACGGCCGGAACATGGGTGCGGCAGGGCTAGCGATCGGTTGCGGCGTCGCATTCGGCTCCCCGCTCGGGGGCCAACTCTACGGTCTCGGTCCGTTCGTGCCGCTGCTGGTTGCCAGCGGCGCGTTGTTTCTTGCGGCGCTTGGCTCCCTGCTGTCGACCGATCGTGTTCCCGATCAGAGTCGAGGCGGGACGACCGCTGCGTTCCGGCGCCTTTTTGACCGGCCCTCTCTGGCTGTTCCCTTTGCGTTTGGGTTCGTCGACCGCCTCACCGCCGGTTTTTTTGCCCTCGTAGGGACTGTGTACTTCCAGTCGGAGTTCGGGCTCGATGCCGCTGCCACGGGCATGCTGCTCGGTGCTTTTTTCTTTCCCTTTGCCTTCCTGCAGTATCCCTTTGGCCGACTGTCGGATACTGTGGGTCGTGTCCTACCGGTTGCGGTCGGTTCGATCGGCTACGGTGTGGCTATCATCATGGTCTGGCTCGCCCCGACTGTCGCGTTGGCCGCGGTTGCGATGGTGTTCGTGGGCGTGCTGGGCGCACTCGTTGCTCCCGCGACGATGGCACTCGTCACGGATCTCGCGGCTGCCGACCAGCGCGGGGTGGCAATGGGTGGGTTCAACATCTTCGGCAGTCTGGGCTTTCTGGCCGGGATTGTCGGGGGTGCGACGGTTGCAGGTAGTGTCGGCTTTCGGGCGGCGTTTCTCGCTGTCGGGGCCGCTGAAATCGGGATTGCGCTGGTCGCGCTCCCGTTTTTATTCCGCCTGGACGTGCCTGTGCGGCCATGACAGAAGCGACCACAAGTGGATGCCAGCACGCTATCAAAACGCACATATCTGCCCGCCGCGAGATACGCCACATCAGGTGAGTTCCGTGACCGAGAAACACGAATACAGGGACGACTATCCCGACAAGACGCTGTATCTACCTGGCCCGACCGAGGTCCGCGAGGACGTCATCGAGGCCATGGCCGAACCGATGTTCGGCCACCGGATGGACCGGATGACCGATCTCTATACCACAATCGTCGAGGACACCAAGGAGTTTCTCGACACCGACCAGGATGTCATCATCCTCACCGCTTCCGGGACCGAGTTCTGGGAGGCGACGACGCTGAATCTCGTCGAAGATCGGATGCTCGTGCCGACCTCGGGGGCGTTCAGCGAGCGCCAGGCCAACGTCGCAGAGCGCCTCGGTACGAACGTCGACCGCATCGAGTACGAGTGGGGGAGGGCGGTCAAACCCGAGGACGTCCGGACGGCCCTCGAACAAAGCGACGAGGGCTACGACGCTGTCGGTGTCGTAATGAACGAGACGTCGACCGGCGTTCGAAATCCGATCGAAGGGATCGGGGACATGTTAGGGGGGTATCCGGACACGTCCTTCGTCGTCGACGCTATCTCCTGTCTCGGCGGTGATTACATCGACATCGAGGGGCACAATATCGACGCCATCTTCACCTCCACACAGAAGGCCTTCGCCATGCCACCCGGCCTTGCGGTCTGTACTGTCAGCGATGACGCCTACAAACGGGAGACCGAGAAAGGAAACTCCTCCTGGTACGGCGGATTCCGGCGGTGTCTGGACTACTACGATCGGAAGGGCCAGACCCACTCGACGCCGGCCATCCCGATCATGCTCGCCTACCGCAGGCAGATGAAACACATGCTCGATGAGAGCCACGAGGCGCGCGACCAGCGCCACCACGAGATGGCCGAGTACGCCCGCGAGTGGGCCCGGGAGCACTTCGCCCTGTATCCCGAGACGGGCTACGAGTCACAGACTGTCACCTGCGTCGAAAACACCCGGGGGATCGACGTCGCCGAGACTGTCGCGACCGTCTCCGAGGAGTACGACATGGTCTTCTCGAGCGGGTACGGCGACATCGGCGAGGAGTCGTTCCGGATTGGCCACATGGGCGAACACGATATCGGGAGCATCCGCGCACTGACCGACGCGATCGAAGACGTGGCCGGACTGTGATGGCCACAGCGATGGTCGCTGTCAGTCCAGGGCCGCCTTCGTCGCTCGTGCAGGGCGGGTTCACCTTCTCTTCGAGTACGGAGACTCTAGACCGTCGGTCTCATTCGCCGGGTTTCTATACCCACTCGTTCCAACGGTGTCGTATGACAACGGCCGGACAGGCACCCACAGATAATCCGTACACGGAGGATCCCGATACCGACTTTCCACCTGTCGCGGAACTCACCGAGGACGAGGCCCGTCAGCAGGCCAAACAGTTACGCGAAGCGATCCGGTACCACGACCACCGGTACTACGTCGAGGCGGACCCCGTCATTTCCGACCGGACCTACGACGCTCTGTTCGCCCGTCTGGAAGAACTCGAAGCGGTGTTCAGTCTGGACCGCGAGGGGAGTCCTACCCGGCGTGTCGGTGGCGAACCGATCGACGAACTCGGGACCGTCGAACACGTCGCACCGATGCGTTCACTCGACCAGAGCGGCGACAGCGAGGACGTCAGGGGGTTCGACAGACGCGTGCGCGAGGACCTCGCGGGGACGGGCTATGACGGGCCGATCGAGTACCTCTGTGAACCCAAGTTCGACGGGCTCTCCATCGAGGTCGTCTACGAGGACGGCACGTTCGAGCGGGCCGCGACCCGCGGGGACGGCCGGCAGGGCGACGACGTGACGGCGCAGGTCCGGACGATTCCGAGCGTCCCCCAGCAGCTCCGGGGCTCACATCCCGAGGTTCTTGCCGTCAGGGGGGAAGTGTACATGCCACGCGGGGCGTTCCAGCAACTCAATCGCGACCGCGTCGAGCGCGGCGAGGACCCGTTTGCCAACCCACGCAACGCCGCCGCCGGAACGCTCCGCCAACTCGACCCGTCGGTGGTGGCCAAGCGCCCACTCGCCGTGTACTTTTTTTCGGTGCTCGATACGAGCGTCACGTTCGAGACCAGCACCGAACTCTACGAGCGCCTCCCCTCGTGGGGACTGCGCGTTACCGACCAGGCCGAACTCGTTGCGGACATCGGGGACGCTATTTCCTATCGTGATCGCCTGCTCGATCGCCGCGATGATCTCGACTACGAAATCGACGGTACGGTCATCACGGTCAACGACCGGGAGGCCTGTGACCTGCTCGGACACACCGCGCGTGCGCCCCGTTTTGCCTTCGCCTACAAATTTCCGGCCCGCAGCGGCGAGACGACAGTCCGGGACATCGTGGTCCAGGTTGGCCGCACCGGCCGGCTCACGCCCGTCGGGCTGCTCGACCCCGTCGAAGTCGGCGGCGTCATGGTTTCCCGTGCCAGCCTTCACAACCCCGAGGAGATCGCCCGTCTCGGGGTCGGTGTCGGCGACGAGGTGCGCGTCAAGCGAGCCGGTGACGTCATCCCCGACGTGGTCGAAGTACTCGATAGCTCCGACGGTGACGACGCTGCCAACGGCGGCCACTTCGAGTTTCCGGACACCTGTCCGGCGTGTGGGGCGCCAATCGAGCGTGACGGACCACTCGCCTTCTGTCCTGCGGGGCTTGCCTGTCCCCCACAGCTGGAGCGGGCGATCGAGCACTACGCGAGCCGGGAGGGGCTTGACATCGAGGGGCTCGGGGCGGAACGCATCGCACAGTTGATCGACGCCGGACTCCTCGAGGAACCGGCGGATCTGTACGAACTGACAGCCGAGGACCTCACAGCGCTCGATGGCTGGGGGGAGACGAGCGCCGGAAACCTTCTCGAGGAACTCGAGGCAACCCGGGAGCCCCCGCTTGCGGCTTTCCTGACGGCACTCGGGATCCCCGAGATCGGTCCGACGACAGCCCGGAGTCTCGCCCAGCAGTTTGACACGTTCGATGCCGTCCGGTCTGCCAGCGGGAAACAGTTGCAGACCGTTCCCGATATTGGCCCGCGCGTTGCTGCCTCGATCCGGGAGTTCTTCGAGAGCACCATCACCCGCGAGACGATCGATCAGTTGCTCGCACATGTGGATCCACAGCCCGCCGAATCCACCAGCGGTGACGCTCTGGACGGCGAAACGTTCGTCTTTACCGGTTCGTTAGAGCGGTTCACCCGCGCCGAGGCACAGGACACCGTCGAGGCACACGGCGGATCGACCACGGGAAGTGTCTCCGGGAACACAGATTTCCTCGTCGTCGGTGAGGATCCCGGCCGGCGAAAGCGCAACGCTGCCGAGGAGTACGGTGTCGACACGATCGATGAAGGTGAGTTCCTAAATCTGCTCGCCAAGCGAGGGGTCGACCTGTAAACTGCCCCCGGGTCAAGCCCCGAAACACTCGGATCAGCAGTTGTCAAGATAGCCGAAGGTGAGCCGGAGCCGGTTCAGACCACCGGGACCGTCAATCCTCGGTGATCGTCTGTTCGATGTCCTTCTCGCCGAAGTAGATGTCCGTGCCGTCCTGTGCGACCTTCTCTGCGAGCACGGCACATTTGACGCGCATCGGCGAGATATCCACGCCGAGCATGTCGATGATATCGTCACGGTCCATCTCCTGGAGTTCCTCGATGTCCGTGCCAGGTAGTTCCTGTGAGAGCATCGAGGCCGCCGCCTGCGAGATGGCACAGCCATCGCCCCGGAAGGCGACGTGACTGATTGTTTCCTCGTCGTCATCGAGAACCACATCCATCTCGATGGTGTCGCCACACATCGGGTTCTCGCCGATGTGTGTGAACGTGGCGTCCTCGATCTCTCCGTAGTTACGAGGGTTCTTGTAGTGATCGAGGATCTGCTGTCGGTACATATCCGAGCCGCCAATTCCCATTGTTGTGATTGCTTAGGGTCGTTCGAAAAAAAGACTTCCGAGTGAGTCGTCCCCACGGCAAGGCGATAGAGTTTAGTTTGGGGGTAAGGTAGCAGACGACGCGGGCCCGTAGCTCAGTCCGGTAAGAGCCCCCGGCTCATATGACAGCGAGAGTGTCTCGGTGTCTGGGACACCGGGTATGCGGTGGTTCAAATCCGCCCGGGCCCATGCGCGACGTTGGTGACACTTGGTGACCTGCGATTGTGAGCACGCAGGCCCATGACGATCACTTGACCAGTTGGTCGAACGTGTGAGAGGAGACCTCAACCACGTTGTCCCAGGGGTCGAGCAGGTACGCCGTCCTGACAGTGGAGTCTGTGTCCCGGAGTTCCGTGTACTCCGTTCCGCCGTTGGCGGTGACTCGCTGGACGACAGAGTCGACGTCTTCGCAGGTCAAAGCGAGGTGATTGATGCCGGGCGTGTGTGGCCAGTTTTCTGTGGCTCTCCTGTCCCACCCACCCTCCGACGTGGCCGACTGGTATTCGAAAAGTTCAATGCCACGACCCCCGTCGGCGCGCAACTGGGCCATGGTCACCTCCTCGAATTCGCCGACGATCTCGGCAAACCGATCCGCGAGTTCGCTCTCGCCGTAGCTCACCGTCGTCGGGTACAGCACCACTTCGAACCCGAGGACGTCGCGGTACCACTCGACTGCTGCGTGGACATCTGGGACAGTCTGACCGACGTGGTTCAACGAGACGGTCGGTCGGTCCGCCGCCGCCTCCGCGGGGCTGTCCTGTGACATGTATCCTT
>JAQCMX010000138.1 GCA_028274885.1 Haloarculaceae archaeon | reverse complement strand
TTAGAGTCTGTGGATCCGGCAGCGACATCTCTCGAGCGAGCCGACGAGAGGCTAGCTGTCGAGACCGCAACCACCGCCGAGGAGGGGCTCGAGTTGCTCGAGGACCGCCCCCCCGATTGCGTCGTTTCGGGGTATGCTCTACCGGGTAAAGATGGGATCGAGTTTCTGCAGACTGTGCGACGTGAGTACCCCGATCTCCCCTTTCTCCTGTTTACCGGGGAGGGAAGCGAGACGGTCGCCAGCGAGGCCATCAGCGCTGGCGTCACCGACTATATACAGAGGCGTTCGGGAACCGAACAGTGTGAACTCCTCGCAGAACGGATTCACAGTGTCGTCCAGGCCAGGCGCGAGGCCGACCGTACCAGGCGACAGGAGCGACTCAGCCAGTTCACCGGCGACACCGGTGGCTTCGAGGTAGATACCGAAACCGGCGAGCTATTCCTGACAGACGGGGCCTACCAGATTCTGGACCTTCCGAAAGACTCAGATCTCACGATCGAAACCGGCCTCGAAAATCTGCATCCCACGGACAGAAACCACATTAGAGAGGCCATGGAGCGGGCTATCGAGACCGGCGAACAGACACACAGCATCTGTCGCTACCAGCCCACCGACAGCGAGCAACGCTTCCTGCGTCTGATCTTCACACCGCCAGTGACCGACGGTGAGACGGGGACGATTCGTGGATCTATCCACGATATCACGAGGGAAAAAAAGCGCCAGCATAGACTCAGACAGATCGAGACATTGTTCCAGCACTCCGCGGAAGCGCTGTATCTCATCGACGTCGACGACGAGTTCACGGTCGAACGGGTAAATCCAGCCTGGGAAGCGAAAACCGGTCGCTCGGCCGAGCGCGTCCGCGGGCAGACGCCGCACGAACTCCTCGGCGAAGGTCAAGGTAGTATTGTCGAGGCCAGATATCGTGAGTGTGTCGAGCGACGTGAACCGCTCGTCTACACAAAACAGTTGGACTTTGGCAAAAAACCGGTCCGGTACGAAACCAGGATTGCGCCGGTCGTGTTCGGTGACAGCGTCGAGTACATCGTCGGGGCGAGTCGTGACGTGACCGAGCAGAAAGAACAGCAACGGCGGCTCCGGGCACTCACCGAACAATCCCCCGACCTGATCTCCGTCGCCGACGTGGACGGCCGATTTCAGTACGCGAGCCCGTCCTGGAGCCAGATCATGGGGTACGATCCCGATGAACTGATCGGTGACAGCGTGTGGGCGTACGTCCACCCCGACGACCGGGCGGATCTTATCGAGGCGTTCGAAGACGGTATCTCCGATTCGGATTCGACACCAGTTGCGGAGTTCCGTGCCAGACACGCAGACGGGTCCTGGCGGTGGCTCGAGGCCCGCGGGAACAACCAACTCGACAACCCGGCCGTCGAGGGATACGTGGTCAATCAGCGGGATGTCACCGAGCGCAAGGAGCGCGAGCAGAGCCTGGAGCAACTGCATTCCTCGATGCGAAAGTTACTGCGGACGAAATCTATCGAAGAAGTCGCCACCGTTGGATCCAAGACGGCTGCAAAGGTCCTGGATCTACAGGTATCAACAGTCTTTCGCGCCGACAGGGATGACAACGAACTCGTTCCTGTCGGGTGGTCGAACGAGACGGAACGTTTCTTTGGGGGGGCGCCGCCGACGTTGCCCATCTCGGGGAGTCTGGCAGGGGACTCGTACCAGACCGGCCAACCGGCGTTGTACGCAGACGTCCGCGAGATAGACGGGACACACGATCCGGAGACGGAGTTCCGCAGCGAACTCTACGTGCCCCTCGGTGACCACGGCATGCTGGTGTCCGGTTCGACGGATTGCGACGAGTTCGACACCGAAGACAAGATGCTGGCCCAGGTACTGGGTGAAAATATCAAAGCTGCACTCGACCGCGTCGAACGCGTACAGGAACTCGAACGACAAAACCAGCGTCTCGAAGAGTTTACAAGTATCGTCAGCCACGATCTCCGGAACCCGCTCAACATGGCCAACCTGGGGATCGAATTGGCACAGAAGGGGTCTGAGAGCCCCCATCTCGACGAGGCACGACGTGGCATCGACCGGAGTCTCGCGCTCATCGAGGACCTGTTGACCCTCGCACGGGAGGGCGAACAGATTGGGCCGACGGAGCCGGTCGATCTTGAGGCGATAGCTACGGAGGTGTGGGAGACTGTCGACACTGCCGAGGCCACCCTCCGTCTCGAGACGGACATGACAATCTTCGCCGATAGAGGCCGGCTCAGACAGCTACTCGTGAATCTTTTTCAGAACGCAATCGATCACGGCGGGGAGGACGTAACCGTGACCGTCGAGCAGACCGAACACGGGTTCGCTTTCGAGGATGACGGACCCGGTCTTCCGGCGGGCGACAGCGAGGCTGTCTTCCAGTCCGGCTACTCGACGGCCGAGTCTGGCACCGGGTTTGGATTGCGGATCGTCGATCAGGTCGCCGGTGGTCACGGTTGGGACGTTTCCGCTACCGATAACAAAAACGACGGCGCCAGATTCGAGATCAGCGGCGTCGACACCGCCTAGTAACACAGAAACCGTTCACATTGGTCCAGACGGGTTCTTCACACTGTTGGCTGTAACTGATCTACGATATTCGCCACGTGGTGGCGAAATTCTTGAAAGGCGTACAGCCAACAGTATCAGTCTCATCGGCCACCCTCGAGAACAGTCACTACCTGTGGTCGGTCGGTCCACGTTCCGGAGGCCCCAGATCCTGGCTGATGCTATCGATTATCAACTCCGTCTGTGCCTGCGAGAGCTCGGTCGTGATATCCCCCATCTTGGAACTTCTCTCGGCCAAGTCCGTCCTGAGCGCCTCGAACGCCTCGCTGGACGCGAGCTTCGAGGCGTCCTTTGTCCCCTCCAGTGACGCTTGCTTGATATTCTGTCGGACGTACTCTCGTATCTCACGTTCGATGGCCCCGAGTGTCTCGAGTCGTTCGGTCGCGTCGTGAAGTTCCTGTATGTCCACTGGTTTGAGTAAGTAGTCGTCGAACCCCATCTCGACGATATCCCAGTCCGGTCTGACAGCAGTGAGCATCGCGACCGGGTAGTCGTGGCCCCGATCACGAAGTCGTTCGAGCACTTCACCACCAGACAGTCCCGGCATCTTACGATCGAGAAACACCGCGTCCACCGTCTCGTCGGCCATCTCCAGGGCCTCGGCTCCCGAGTTGGCGGTCAAAACCTCGTAATCCGTCTGTAATACCTTGGCGTACTGATCGGCAAGTCGTGTTTCGTCCTCAACGATCAGGATAGTCTCGATCTTGTAGCTCATTGTGTCACCGGCTTGTTAATCAGAAATCAATCCGTCCATTCGTCCCCTTGTCCGTCTTTCTCAATAATATCACTTGTCATGTTAAACCGGTTTAGTGTAGTTGATAGCGAAAACCAGCCAGGCGATCGAAACAAGGCCAATCGCCGGATACGCCAGACTGTAGACAAGGCGTTTCATACTGATCGTTGCGAGTCTGTATCGCTTTCGTGGATCAAAACGGCTGTTTCACGCCATGACACAGCACTATCTGTGACGTGGCCACGAAAACTACCGCACTAATCAGTACCAATCTCTGAACCGTGGTGCCGAGTCCGACGACGTAGGTCAGCGACCACCATGCAACCGCGATGTCTGATTAAATATCGCGTTTGATAACTGTTTTCACCGAATATACACTGCTGTTCACTGCGTATATCCTGACCAGGGCGGTATACACGCTCTATGATTCGAATCCCCCCTGTGTTGCCTACTCGCCACCCCTACAGTGTCAGCGGATCGAAACGAAATAGTTTCGCTGGGGTGGCTGTGTACTACCAGTAAAAAGCCCCAGTCAGCCTCGGAATTTGGCTCATAATTTAAAAAACTGTCTCAAGACCCTCGCGGTCGTGGATCGTCGGCCGTGGTTCCGTCGTACAACGCCTGCTGCGGCGTCCTGATGGGTCTGTTCTCGGTGAGACGTTTCGCTCTGCCCCCTGAAGTTATTATAGACAA
>JAQCMX010000129.1 GCA_028274885.1 Haloarculaceae archaeon | reverse complement strand
CTGTCTCCTGATACCGATAGCAGTTCATACCGAAAGTAGTTTTTGCCACCGTTTCGCATTGTGACACTGATGGTAAATCTCTGGGAGGATCTCGAGACGGGACCGAACCCGCCAGAAGAGATCTACGCCGTGGTAGAGTGTCTGAAAGGCGAGCGAAACAAATACGAGTACGACAAGGACGTCCCCGGCGTCGTGCTCGACCGGGTACTTCACAGTAACGTGCACTACCCCTCCGATTACGGTTTCCTGCCACAGTCGTACTACGACGACGAGGACCCCTTCGACGTGCTCGTCCTGGTGAAAGACCAGACGTTCCCGGGTTGTGTCATCGAGGCCCGACCGGTCGGGATGATGAAAATGGACGATGACGGGGAACAGGACGACAAGGTCATCGCGGTACCGATCGAGGATCCCCGGTACGACCACGTCGAGGACGTCGAGGACATCCCCCAACAACAGAAAGACGAGATCAGTGAATTCTTCGAGACCTACAAGAATCTCGAAGAGGGCAAAGAAACCGAGACGCTGGGATGGGTGGATAAGGAGGCAGCCATGGACGCGATCGAACACTCGCAGGATCTGTACGAGCAACATTTCGGCTGAATTTGCCCTGGGTTAGGGTTGGGATTTGCTTACCGCTTACCAGGATCACCGGTGCTGACCGGATGTCCATCACGTCTTCTTCGTTAGTATGATCTACTGACGCCGCCAGAGACTGATATGACCGTTCGTGACTCCTCGATCTAAAAACAATATCCGTGGAAAACCCGGTCTATTTTACTTCTTTCTGGGACACGATAACCGCATCCACACGGCCTCTCGGGCCGCGTTTGGAAAAGAAGCTTCATGTAGCCCAGTGCAGTAAGGCGCGGTATGGGATTGTTCGACCGGATCCGCGGGGACGGTGATCCGCGAGTTGCGTTCATCGGTATTGACGGAGTGCCGTACAGCCTCCTTGCGGACCACTTCGATGAGTTCGAAAACTTCGCTTCACTGGCAACCGAGGGAAGTGCTGGCGCCATCGAAAGTATCGTGCCGCCGGAGTCGAGCGCCTGCTGGCCGGCACTAACGACCGGCGTGAACCCGGGCGAAACCGGGGTCTACGGGTTTCAGGATCGCGAGATTGGCTCGTACGACACCTACGTTCCGATGGGTCGTGACGTCCAGGCGACCCGCCTCTGGCAGCGCGTCACCAACCACGGACGGGATGCGACGGTGCTCAATGTGCCAGTGACCTTTCCGCCCGAACGGGAACTGCAACGCATGGTTTCGGGCTTTCTCTCACCGGGAGTTGGCAAAGCAGCCTATCCGGACGAACTCCGTGATCACCTCGAAGGGATCGAATACAGGATCGACGTGAACGCGAAGCTCGGTCACAACGATGACAAATCCGAATTTATCGAGAATGCACACGAAACACTCGATAGGCGCTTCGAGGCGTTCGAACACTACATCCAGCAGGACGATTGGGACCTGTTTTTCGGTGTCTTCATGACCACCGACCGGGTCAACCACTTCCTGTTCGAGGACTACGAAACGGACGGCGAGTATCACGACGAGTTCCTCGCATTTTATAAGAAACTCGATGAGTACATCGGTGAGCTACGCGGTATGCTAGGAGACGACGTAACACTCATTGTTGCGTCGGACCACGGCTTCACCACGCTGAACTACGAGGTCCACCTCAACGCCTGGCTCGAACAGGAGGGCTGGCTGAGTTACGACGACGACCCGGAGGAACTGAGCGACATCGCAGACACAACAGAAGCATACTCCCTGATTCCGGGACGGTTCTATATAAATCTCGACGGCCGCGAACCACGCGGCGGCGTCCCGGAGGAGGAATACAAGGCGGTCCGCGGAGAATTAAAAGCCGAGATCGAAGCACTGACCGGTCCCGATGGGAGGCCCGTGGTGTCGGAGGTGCTGACGGGTGAGGACGCGTTCCGTGGGGACCACGTCGATATCGCACCGGATCTGGTTGCGATCCCGAACCACGGGTTCGATCTGAAGTCCGGATTCAAAGGCACCGACGCCGTCTTCGATACCGGGCCCCGAAATGGGATGCACAGTTTCGACAATGCCTGCCTGTTTATCGACGAGGCAAACGCCCAGATGAAAGATGTCGACCTGTACGACGTGGCGCCGACGATCCTCTCGCTGATGGAGATGGACTACGACAGAGCTCAGTTCGACGGAACTGCACTGGTCAGATAAACACCGACAGGCGGTGGATCGTCAGACCGCACGGACGGGTGTGTGGTGCCATCGCTGTGCCCACCCGTCACTCATCTTCGGGAGGCGGTGTGGAAGAGGACGTGAGCTGTCCGGTTGTGGCACCACTCCAGTCGAATCTGCGCTGGAAGTACAGGGCGACGTTGACCAACGCCAACAGGACAGGAACCTCGATGAGCGGACCGACGACAGTTGTGAACGCAACGCCAGAGTTGACGCCGAACACTGCAACGGCGACCGCGATTGCGAGTTCGAAGTTGTTCGAGGCGGCGGTGAAGCCGATGGCTGTCGTCGTGGAGTAGTCCGCGCCGATCCCCTTGCCCATCCCGAAGCTCACGAGGAACATTACGACGAAATAAATCGTCAGCGGGACGGCGATGAGGAACACGTCACCGGGTGAGGCGACGATATTCTCGCCTTGCGTTGCGAACATCACGATAACCGTGAACAACAGAGCAACGAGCGTGAGTGGGTCGATCTTCGGGACCAGCGTCTCGTCGTACCACCTCTTGCCTTTGCTACGCGTGCCGACGTACCGCGTCAGGAACCCACCGACAAACGGGATACCAAGGAAAATAACGATCGCTTGGAACACCTGCATCGGCGTCACATTGAACGTCTCGATGCCCGCGACGAGTGTCTCCATACCGAGCAGTGGCGGGAGAAAAAGCCCGAAAAACCAGATGTACACCCCATAGGTGATAATCTGAAACAGGCTATTGAACGCTACCAGCCCGGTGACGTACTCCGTTGATCCCTCTGCAAGTTCGTTCCAGACAAGGACCATCGCGATACAGCGGGCCATCCCGATGAACACGAGCCCGAGAAAGAACTCGGGACGGGCAGGCAGGCCGGGAACCAGTCCGCTGAAAAATATCACGGCGAGTCCGAACATGAGCGTCGGCCCGATCAGCCAGTTCTGAACGAGGCTCAACCCGAGAACACGCCAGTTGCTAAACACCGCGCGAAGTTGGGAGTAATCAGCCTTCGCTAACGGCGGATACATCATTGCAATGAGCCCGATCTCGACGAGATGGAAGTCCTGAATAGGTTGGGTCACCGACGGGGCGATAGATCCAAGCCCCACGCCGATGGCCATTGCACCGAGAATCCAGACGGTGAGATACTTATCGAGAAAGTCCATCGACCGTGGATCGCCACAGCTCTCACAGTCACAGTTCGGGCCGTGGTCGTGGGCGTCGACGTTACTCATCGCTTACACTCCCCTCGAGGACGGTGACGAGCGCGATAACCCGGTTAGTAGCGCGATTTTTCTTCCACCGGCCGTCCTTGCGGCCGTCGGCCAGTCCGGCGTCAACGCGTTTCGAGAGCGCGTGGCTGAGCCCGCCCTTGGTCACATCGACGACCGCATTCAGTTCACACACGGAGTTTCTCCTGTGCGGCGACGAGCACACGGACGAGCGTATATCATGTCTCATTGGAGAGCGCCGAGAGCACGTCGAGTTCAGCGGTTGCCTGTGCTGTCCCGAGGGTGCTGAGTTCGTCGAGGCGGCGCTCGAGATCCTCGTTGTGACACCCCCCGAGTTCGTCATCGAGATAGCGTCGAAGTCGTTTTGCACGTTGTGCCATCGATACTAGATTGAGCGCATTTTCAATTAATTGTTGTGGTATAGTCAAGCAGTTGTCGGCAAAATCGGCTCAAAATACGATCGTGCCCGGCTGTTGAAAGCGGAGGGAAACAATATATTTGAATGGTACTTAAATTACCGCACGCAGGTGAACCTGGTGATCAAATCACAGCTGATTCGCGCCGGTGAGAGTAGCCGTACGTGACACCACAGCGGCAAAGACCCCCAGTAGTCACTATCAGTTATACTCCCGCCAGCGGTTTCCGCATTCAGTACATTTGAAAAATCTGGTC
>JAQCMX010000118.1 GCA_028274885.1 Haloarculaceae archaeon | reverse complement strand
CCGTTCCGGGGTACTCCGCGGCCGGCGGCAGCCGGCTGCTCGGTCCGTGCCCGGCGTGTTCGCTTCCCTCTGACACCCCGCTTTCTCCGTCCATCTCACCCCCTCCCATGGGCGCGACTGCGCCTGGCTCGCCCCACTCCGACTCGTCGAGATAGGTCACATCCTCGGCGAGTTCCTCTGCGAGTTTGTCGTTGTACTCGAACTCGAATGTGGCAGTCTCGGCCCGGCCAAACCGGTCGGTGAATGCGCCGGTCTGTCTCGCCGTACTTGGATTCAGTGTCACCTCCACAGTGTACGTACCTGCCGTCTGGAGTGGGATGTTGTCCCCGAAGTGAAATCCCATCCGCTGGGAGAGCATGGGCCAAGGCGAGATCGGACCAGCGACCGGTTCGCCGTCCCTCCGGAGTTCGGTTTCGGCACCTGCGTCGACTGGCAGCACCGTTCCGGTCTCGCTGTCCTGGACGGTCAACATGAGATGGACACCGCGTCCTGTCGGCGTGACCCGCTCGCGGTCTGTCCCGCTGACGAGCCAGAACCGGTGGGGATAGCTGAGAGCCGCACGGAGCTGGTAGTCGCCAGCTTCGACAGTCCCCAACATCCGCATTGCACTTCTGTGGGTTGGTTTGTAGACAGCCTCCGGCGGATCCTCGATACGCGAAAGCTCCGGCACATCCTCGTCGAGTTCCGCTGGCTGGCTGAATGCGTCGTCTGTGTTTTCCCCCTCCTGGTCCTCGCTGTCGCCGAGACAGCCAGCAAACGCCGCCGTGGCTGTCAGGCCGATACCGAGAAATTGCCGGCGAGAGAGACGACCCGTCCGGGATGGACACGGCCCTGTCATTGTTTGATCCGTCCGGGGGTAGCACACTTAGGGACATTGGTGTGAACGTCTGCGCCCCAGGGCGGTTCACGGTAGTACGGTCGGTCACAACGACCGCCCTGCACAACATCCAAAACAATTTGCTGGTGCGGGCCCTACCAGTGGGTATGTTTACAGGGATCGTCGAGGAGGCCGGTGAGATCCATCAGATGACGCGTGATGAGGGCGGTCGCCGGCTCCGGATCGGGACGAGTTTCGAGAAACTCCATCAGGGGCAAAGTATCAGCGTTAGCGGTGCCTGTCTCACCGTCGAGCGGTTCGACCAGGGGTGGTTCGAGGTCTTTCTGTCACAGGAGACACTCGACAGAACCTATCTGGGTGGGCTTGGGACGGGCGATACCGTCAATCTCGAACGGGCACTGCCGGCCGATGGCCGGTTCGACGGACACTTTGTCCAGGGCCACGTCGACGGCACCGCCGCGGTCACCGAGATCACACAGATCGGTGACGACTGGCAGTTTGGGTTCTCGCTCCCGGATGATCTCGCCCGCTATGTGGTCGGGAAGGGATCGATTGCAGTCGACGGCATCAGCCTCACCATCGCGGACCGTGGTGAGGAGGAGTTCACGGTTGCGATCGTCCCGGAAACGTACGACGTCACGACGCTGTCGGAGAAATCACTCGGCGATCCCGTGCACGTAGAGATCGATGTCGTTGCTAAGTACGCCGAGCAGCTTCTCGATGGGTACGCCGGTTCCTGACCGGTAGCGCGGGTGCCAGCCGTTCGACCGTCATCTCCCGGCGTCGGATGCTTCCTGCCGGAGGTGCCTCTCTCGGCTGCAAGATCGGAAACTTCGACGCTTCTGCCGTCGTCGCTGGCCGCGACAGTTTCAACTTTCGTCTCGGTCGTCAGCGTACGCTCGCCGGTTTCGCGGCTGTCGTGGAACGCCCTGACCCGGATGCACACACCTATGATACCGACCTCGTAGCTGTAGGCATCGATCAGCACGACCGTCCCCTCTGGGGTGATGTGTGAAACGGCCGTGCTCGAACCCCGCGGTCACTGCCTTACCCCGAGAGAGGTGCATCACACTCATCCCGGCGGCCTGTTCCGTCCACTTGCGGACATCGCTGCCGCAGGCTGTGTCGATTGTATCTGACTCCCGTGGCAACACGGGCCTTTGTGTTTTCAGCTATGTGTCCAACGTCGACAGACCGGCCCTTAGCGGAACTGTGGAATGGCTCTGTCGTCTTCGGTCGGCACCCGTCGGGGCAGGCGCCGGGCCGAACCCGACAGTCGTAAATCAGGGGACTCACAAACCACGATGATGACAGACAGCGGGTCCGGCGAGGACGGGTCTGCTCCCGGGGAGGGATCTACAAACACCGGGAGCGACGGTCTCGGGCAACACGAGACACAGGTCCTCGACACGGGTGAAACGCCCATTGCACCCACCTCCCGGTCCGGCGAGGGTTCGATCACACTTGTCGGCACCGCACACGTCTCACACGACAGCGTCAAAGAGGTCGAGGAGACCGTCGAGCGCGAGCGCCCCGACGTGGTCGCTGTCGAACTCGACGAGACCAGATACGGACGGCTCAAAGGCGAAACACCCGACGATATCGAAGCCGACGACCTCATTTCCGGGCGAACGGTCTACCAGTTTCTCGCCTACTGGATGCTCTCGTACGTTCAGGCTCGGCTGGGCGACCGCTTCGATATCGAACCCGGCGCGGACATGATGGCCGCCATCGAGTCGGCGGAGGGGGTCGGTGCCGGCGTTGCGCTGGTCGATCGGGATATCCAGATGACAGTCCGGCGGCTCTGGTCGGGGATGCGCTTTCGTGAAAAGCTCGCCATCTTTGCGGCTTTACTCGCCGAGATGGGCGGACCGGTGACTGTCGGCATTGCAGTGGGCTACTTCGTCGGACTCATGGTCGCTATCCTGGCCGGTGTGGTCGCAGGGCCGTTTGTCGTCCCTGCGGGGCTGGGTGCAGGCGTCGGGCTCCCGCTGATCGGGGGCATTGTCTCGACAGTGTTTGGCCTTCTCGATACGTTCGTGCTCGCAAGCGCCATCGCAGCGGTCGTCGGTCTCCCGATTGCGGCGTTGCTCTCGGCCTCGGCCGGCAACGTCGAGGAGGAGGAAATCGACATGGACCGGCTCACCGACGCCGACGTGGTGACAGCGATGATCGAGGAGTTTCGCCGCTTCTCGCCCGGCGGCGCCCAGGCGCTCATCGACGAGCGCGACGCATACATCGCCCACCGCCTCGTTGCACTGCGCGAGGCCGGCTACGACGTGGTCGCGGTGGTCGGTGCGGGCCACCAACAGGGGATCGAAGGGTATCTCGATGCCCCCGAAACCCTCCCCTCCCCCGAGTCACTGGTGGGTGACGTCCAGCGAAGCCGGATCCTCCCGGTTCTGTACAAGGTCGTTGGCTACGCGCTCACGGTCGGGTTCCTGGCCTTTTTTGTCCTGCTTGCGATGGCCGGCGTCCGACAGCGCTGGCTGCTGGAACTGTTCGTCGCGTGGTTTCTGGTCAACGGTATCATCGCGGCCGGGCTCGCACGTCTGGCCGGTGCACACTGGACGAGTGCGGGGGTCGGTGGCGGGGTGGCGTGGCTGACCAGCGTCAATCCGTTGCTCGCACCAGGTTGGTTTGCCGGGTATGTCGAGTTGCGCTACACGAGCGTGAATGTCTCGGACATCGGTAAACTCAACGAGATGCTCACAGACCAGGAGACGCCGGTCCTCAGACTCCTCCGGAACATGCGCGACGATGTTCCCCTGTTCCGGCTGATTCTCATCGTCGGGATGACAAACGTCGGTAGCTTCATCGCGAGTGTCCTCTTTGCAACAGTGTTCCTGCCGTGGTTTGCTGCCGATATCGGGGGTATCGGCGAACTCGGCGCGCAGATGGTCGACGGGGCAGGAAACAGTGCCGAACTGGTCGTGGATCTTCTCACCTAACTATGCAGGTAACAACACGCGGGGGAACCCGACTACTGGAGGTCGGTGGCATCGAGTTCGACGAGAAGGAGTTGCGCGACCTGGGGGCCGCGTGGATCGCGCTCGGACTCGCTTTCACCTTCTTTTTGGCCCCACAGGGGTTCGTTCAGGCGGCCGCTGCCGGAACGCTCTCCGTCGGGGCCTTCGGGCAACTGTTTGCTATGAGCATCGTGACCGTCGGGAGTGGCTTTCTGTTGCACGAACTCTCACACAAGATCGTTGCAATCAGATTCGGACAGATCGCCGCCTTCAGGGCCGACTACCCGATGCTCGGACTCGCGGTCGCCTCCGGCCTCGCGGGCTTTCTGTTTGCTGCACCCGGGGCGGTCCATCACCGCGGCTACATCACCGACCGCGAGAACGGTATTATCGCGGTTGCCGGACCGCTGACGAATCTCGCCCTGGCGACGGCCTTTCTCGTTTTCTTTGTCCTGATGCGTGGCTTTCCCGGGCAGATAGCCGCGATGGGGGTCGTCGTCAACGTCTTTCTCGCGGCGTTCAACATGGTTCCCTTTGGTCCCCTCGACGGGCAAACGGTACTCGCGTGGAGCGAGTACGTCTTTGGCGCCGTCTTCGCCGTCTCCGTCCTGGCCACAGTCGGAGCCTTCGTAACGATTCTCTGA
>JAQCMX010000110.1 GCA_028274885.1 Haloarculaceae archaeon | reverse complement strand
ACCTCGAAATACGTCCATCTCTCGCGGCGACTCCGGGAACTCTCTGACTCCGAGCGCGCGCTGGTGGCCGTTATCGCGGAACTCGACGGGGAACAGGCCGGCGACATCTACGAGACCTTCCAGGAGACGACCGGCCTCGGATACACCCGCTACTCCGAGATAATCAACAAACTCGATCAACTCGACGTGATCGACGCCACGTACTCGGAAATCGAGGGGCGTGGCCGATCGCGCGAACTCTCACTCAACTACGATGCCGAAGCCGTGCTCGAACGGATCTGAACAGCATCAACTGTGGGCGACGGTTCGTCACCGTCACTTCGTTGGGGGGCTACCGGGACCGGTCGGGGGCCGTCCCGGGCCGGGACCGCTACCGCCCGGTGGTTTGTCCCCACCGCGAAACAGTCGGTAGAGCGCGACAACGGCAGCGACCCCACCGACGGCAGCCGAGCCCGGGAGCAGATACTGTAACAGGTCGTCGTCTCCGCCGGCCCCGGGCCCCGCGAGATAGAAGTCGTCGGGTTCGTCGACCGAACCGGAGACATCGACCGTCCGGGTGAACGAACGCTCCAGTCCGTCGTACTTGCCGCCGGCTATCCGGACGGTAAAGTCGTATCGGCCGGACTCCTCGGGGTGGAAATTCCCGGTGTAGATACCGTCGTTGGCGACTGCGTCGCCGTTTTCGCCGTCGTCGTTCATCTGGACCTCCCACTCCCGGTCGCCTTTGCTGGCGATCAGTTGTGCCTCGCCCTCCGGGTAGGGGTCGCCGTCCTCGAGTACCTGGAGTTCGAACTTGTAGACCCCGGTCGTGTCGTAGGTTTCCTCCGAGTCGTACAACGTCGAGGAGACCGACGAGTCGGAGTTGACGCCGACGTTTGCCTCCTGGGACTCGGGCAGATCGACGGCGGAAGCGGTGTATGACCACGCCCCGTTTCGGGGCTCCTGGACACGCCAGACGTCACTGCCGTCGCTGACGCGGTGGGAGACGTCGGGATCTGTCTCCGAGACGGCCTCGCCGTCGGGATCTGTGAGTTCGACCTCGATCGTACTCCCCGGATACCCGAGCAGTGTCATCAGGTCACACATACTCCCGTCGACGGCGACGGTCTCGGAGAACTCGTTGCCCTCCTCCATCACCCGGGTCTCGTCCCCGACCCGTGACCGACCCTGTGATGTCCCCGAGAAACGGACGTACATCCGGCGGATGTCACCTGGCTCTGCGGAGGTTTCGAGGATGCCGTCGGTCGCGTTGGTCATCTCCCTAAGGGTCTGTGGCGGCGGATCGACCGCCAGACCGATACCGACGCTGTGGACCTGGATCCCGGTGTTTACGATGTCGGGGTTTGGACTCCCGTCGCTGTCGAGCGCGTCGCTGACCGTGGGTTCGCGGTTCTCGTCGCCGTCGGAGAGGACAAACATATTCTGGCTGTTGGACGGGTCTTCGACGCCAAGCAACATCTCCTGTGCGGTGAGCATGCCACAACCGATACAGGTGCCGCTGCGCTCGCCGAGTTGCTCGATGTTTTCCTTGATCTCTGCCCGGACTGTATCGTCTGTCACCTCGCGCATCTCGCTGACGATACGCCCCCTCTCGGAGAACTCGGCGATACCGAGGTTAGTCCCGTCGGCAACGAAGTCCACGAGGCTCTTTGTGGCGTCTTTGGCGACGCGGAGTCGGGTCGCACCGCTGTCGGTGTCGGTTTCGGTCATGCTGCCGGAGGTATCGACGACCACGACGATATCGTCGCCGGACAGATCCCGCTGTGAACAGGGGAGGTCGGCGGCCTGGTCGGCTTCCCACTCGGGCTCGCGCGTGGCGTCGCCGACGATGATATTGAACGACTCGACCTCGATCCCGGTTCCGCCGTCGCGGCCACGGACGCTGACGAGACTTCCCGGTGTCGGATATGAGACTGCCTGTTGCTCGACGAGCGTGTACTCGGTCGTCTCCGCATAATCGGTAATAACGGGGTTTTGCTGGTGGAGGCCAAGGACGGCGGGCTGGTCGACGCCTGGTGTCGCGTTCGTCGGGAATCGGCCGATCCGTTCGAGATCCGTGATCCGGATCGCCGGCCCGTCGTAGGGCGCCTCCGCGGGCGTGCGCTCGATGACCCCGTGGACACGAAGTTCGGTTCCCGGCGGGATATCACCAATATCGGCGGCTTCGAGCCCGGAGAGGGCTCGCTGACGGTCGGCCGCGTTCGGTTCGTAGATCGGGATCACCGGCACCTTGCCGTACTTGTCGTAGTGGACCTGATCGTCCGTCGCCGTGCCCGCGACGACGAGTGTGTTTCGCCGGGTGTAGTAGCTGTCGTCGATAGTCGAAAGCATCGGCGACAACAGAGGGTAGTACGCCGCCGTGACCCCGCCATCCCAGTCCAGCGAGCCCCCGCGCCGGGAGGTCCGTGCCGGCTCGAAGTCGACACTCGCTGTCCCCGCGGCGTCAAACAGTGCCACGACATCGAACGACACTGCCTCGCCGAAAAAAGGGCTGTCCGCGCCAGGGCGCTCCATGAACCGTTCGGACAGCCAGCCCGCAGAGACGGCCCGCCGGAGTCCGTTGGCGTCCAGGAAGCTGACCACGTCGGCCACTCGGTTCGTCTCGGCCGTGACGACCTCCCCGAGTGCGGCGAGGGTGGCCCGCGCCCGCGGGACGGCTTCGGTTTCGGCGCCAGTCCGGGAGTGGAGCGACTGGAGACGACGCTTGAGGTCCGTCAGAAACTGCTGGCTGACGGTCGCGGGGTCGTCCTGGAGACGGCCAAGCAGTTGGGACTCGAGACCAAACTGCCTGCCAACGGCGACGCCGGCCTCGCTGTTCGCGACGAAGGCCTCCCGGATCAGCTCGTCCTGGCGCGTGAGCTCGGAATCCGCGCCGTCGGCTCCGGGCGGCGTGCTCGAGTAGGTGTACTGTTGGTCCGCGAGTACCCCGTACTGGTTCGCGAGCGCGACAAAGGCATCCGCCGGGCGGCCGTCCGCCCAGGCCCGGGCCTCGTCGCGGGCAAGATCAGCGACAGTCCGGGCGAGAACTGTCGCCACGACCCGCACCTCCAGCGCCTCTGTCGGGGCGCCCGTACTCAGTCGGTCGAGGCGGTTCGCCAGACCCGCCGTATCCTGGACCGCGTCGTCGAAAAGCGACGGGCCAAACGAGTCCGGGGACTGGACCCCGTCCCCGCCGAGTTGACCGGCGTTGGCGTGGCGAAATACACTGCTGGAGTGCTGGAGATACCGCTGCCGGACGTACCCACGGAGGGTCCCCTGGACGCCGAGTGTCTCCGCGAAGGACTCGGCGGTGTGTAACGTCGAAGCCGCGGCGTTTAGGTGTAGCAACCCCTCGCTGAGGGCATCACCGAGCCCTGCTCGGTCTGTTCCGAGAAGGCCGCCGATCGCATCGAACAGCCGTGCCCGCTGTCGGGCGGTCTGTGCGAGCGTCTCCGGGTTGAACCGTCGCGGTGCCGGTGGTCCAACATCGACGGTTACCGACCCTGTTGCCGACGTACCAGGACCATCGGGACGCAGGCCGGCAGCGACCGTGATCTCGAAGGTCAGGTCGGCGACTTCGATCGGATCGACCAGGAGCGCAAAGGTCGCCTGTCGGCCCCCGTCCCACGGTCCGTCGACGGCCTCCCCGCTGGCGCTCGTCGTGGTGGTGACGTTCTCCTGTGGGGACTGGTCGAGGCTGGTGCCCGAGGGAAAGGACCCCGGGATCAGCCGTGAGAACGTCGCGTGCTCGTGGCTCTGGTCTGCGAGTTCGACAGTGATGCCCGGACGGTATATGGTCTCGTCGACACGGACGGAAACGGCAACGAGGTTACTCGCATCGCGCACGAGCGGGTCCGGCTGGTGGACCTGAACCGACGCCGGGACCCCCTCGAGGACGACCCCCGACCGGGTATACTCCCGTTCCTCCGGAACGTCCTGTGCGACGGTCGGGTCGACGCCGTACTGGCTGCCCACCAGCGAGAGACTGCCCGCGACGGCACCGGTCTTTAGTAGTGTCCGTCGCGACGGCGTCGGTCCAGGGACCGCTGCGTCCGTGTCGGGTCCGTCTGTCAGGTCCGCGTGGGTGCCATCGCGTTCACCGCCGTCCACGGACACCATCCCCCGTCGTCGTGCAGTTCTGGACAGGCCCTGGCGCGTCAAGTTGAGATGGACAGTCTAGCCAGGTGCCGGCGCTGGTAGCACGGGTCAGTGCAGCAAGATGGGCCCACCCGGCCCGAGCGCAGCGCGTGGTGCCAATCCGGAGTATGTCGAATGCAGCCGTTCGCATCGATGAACGGTGAGTGGTTTGACTGTATCGTATTTGTATCTTGTTCCGGCGACGTGGCCCCGGGACGGGAGCCGGTGGGATTACTCGAGTGCGGTGATGGTGCGGTCGGCCCATTCGACGGCGTACTCGGGACCGTGGTCGAGGTAAGCCCCGGTGTCGAGCGCGTCGAAAGGCCGGGGAATGTCACAGGCGTGTTTGACGGCGTTACAGGCGAGTTCGGCGGCGTCGGCAAACGATGTCTCCTCGCGGGCGACCGCGCGGGGGAGCGATTCGAGGCGGGGTTCGAGGCGCTCGCCGGCGTCGATCCACGCCTCGAACAGTTCGCCATCCCAGGCGGCAAACGCCTCTCCGGTCTGTCTCCCGAGGAAGGCGTCGTAACAGGCGCTTGCGAGTTGGTACGTGGCCGCCGGGTCCAGCGAGGGGGCTGTCGCGTCCACGAAGGCGGGATACTGCGCCTTGAAAAAGCCAAGGAAGTGCTCTGGCGCGTCGAGTCCGAGTTCGACAAACGCCTCCGCGATAAGAAACTGGATGAACCGGTCGGGAGATCCCGCAAGACGGGGCTTTACCAAGACAACAGGCGGATCTGTCTGGCGTGTCCAGGTGACGCCGCCATCCCCGGCCATGCCGATCGTGAGATCACTGCCAGCGTATCGGTGAATCGCATCCGGGGCGTCGGCCGGAACCCAGTCGGCCGAATGTGAAGCCGGAACCAGTCGATCGGTCACCAAGGCGAGTTCCTCCGCCTGTGAGGCGGGGACAGTCTCGAAGTCGCGGGCGCAGTCGAACACGAGCGCGTCGGGGACGTGCGTCTCGCGGACGGACGCGACGGCGTCAGAAAGGGACCGTTTGGTGAACATCACGTGGTAACTGCGATGTTGGCCGACAGGGCGAGTCCAACGAGAAGGGACACGGCGAGTGTCCCGATAACGATCTTGGTCGAATAGCTCATACAGGTAGTTCTACGACCACGGATAAAAAGGCTCATATCTCCGATTCCGTGGACCCAGCCCCGTCCAATACCGACAGACAACCGGCGGATTCGTCCGGTAGGGAGACAGACCAGCCGTCAGTTGCGTGCAACTTGAGCACGCTTAAAAACCTGCCACCGGAAGGTGTATCCTACAGATGGCGAAAAAAGAGACACCAGTCAGCGAGATTATGAGTAGCCCAGTCAGGACGGTACCGGCCGAAACCTCCATCGCCGAGGCGGCGGATATATTGGCGAGTGAACACATCGGGTCGCTGGTCGTCGGGACGGAGATCGTCAAGGGGATAGCCACCGAGACTGATGTCGTCCGTGCAGTCGGCGACCAACTCGATCTCGGTGCGACACATATCTCAGAGATCATGAGCGACCCGGTGGTGACGATCCGGCCACACGAGGCGATCCACGTGGCGGGCGAGCGGATGGGACACAACGGCGTGAAGAAACTCCCGGTAACCGAAAGCGGCGAACCGGTCGGTATCGTCACGACCACAGACATCGCTCACTTCTTCCCGCGGGACCGTATCATGATGTCCGCCGATCCCGACCAGGACGTCGGCGAAGGGGAGTTTGAGTAGTCCGGATCCCAAGCGGCGAGAGTCGGTCAGGGGACGAGTTGGTCGTCGTCGTCGTAGACTGTGATCGCATCGACCGGGCAGGCCCGGGCCGCGAACTTCGCATCCGACTCTGCGTCTTCGGGCACGTCGCGAACAAACAGCCCCTCCTCCTGTTCGTCACCGTCTGCAAGCACCGCCTTCCCAGCATCCTCGTCACGCTCGAAGGCGTCCCACTCGGCGACACACTGGAACATCCCGATACACGTCTTGCGGTCGTATTCGATCCGCATACCCTACTTTTGTGGGTGTGATCCAAAGGGTTGGCGGATGGAATGGACTGCCAGACGAACCACACCGCGCTGACACTACTATTAAGTTTGTCGGAGTCACTCTTTAATCTATGGCACACATCGACGTACACAGCGACGTGACAGTCGACGAGCCGATGCTCGTCGAAGGCCTCCCGGGCGTCGGTCTCGTTGGGAAGATTGCGGCCGACCACCTCGTCGAAGAACTTGACATGACATACTACGCCTCGTGTCACTGCAATGGCGTGCCCCAGACCGCGACCTATCAGGCGGATGATCGGACGGTCAGGCCACCGGTGCGGATCTACGCCGACGAGACACACGACCTGCTCGTCCTCCAGAGCGACGTCCCAGTCTCCCCACAGGCCGCGCCGGATTTTTCGACCTGTCTGGCGGGCTGGTTCGCAGAGCAGACGGTGACGCCGATCTGTCTCAGTGGGTTGTCCGAGGAGAAAGACGGGGTTCCGGCGATGTACGGCGTCGGTGTCGGTGGGGGCGAGACTCTCCTGGCCGAACACGACATCGACCCGCCGTCGGAACCCGGACTGGTGAGCGGCCCAACCGGCGCACTCCTCTCGGAGGTGAACCAGGCGGGCCTCGACGGCGCTGGCCTGATCGTCCAAGCCAGCGCCAAATTCCCCGATCCGGAGGCTGCCCGTGTGTTGTTGAAAAACGGCATCGAACCAATCACGGACATCACAGTCGAGACCGACCGCCTCGTCGAGCAGGCCGAGACTATCGCACAGGCCCGGGAGAAACTCGCCCAGCGCATGCAACAGGCCGAAGAGGAGAGCACGCAGGCCCAGTCAGTCGGGATGTACCAGTGACCAGCGTCGGGACCATGGAGATACGTCAACGGCGGTTCGTACTCGTGATGCTTGGAGCGCTCGGATTTGCGCTCGCTGGCTTTCTGGTGCGCGGATTGAGCCAGCTATTTGTCACGACAGACACCGCATATACGCTTGCAGCGCCACTTTTTATCATTGCCGGAGGGCTCGCAGTACTCTCCTTTGTACTGTCAGTGCTGGTCAAAACTGGCCTGCTCTCGCTGGCACCCTCATAGTGGGCCAGCCCGCGGGGGCCTTGGCCTTGCTCAGTTCTCGTAGGGGCGACAGACGAGCCTGATACCCTCGTGGATGTCGACGTCGGGCTCCCAACCGGTCGCCGCGTTGATCTTCGACGGATCGGCACAGGTGTCGTGAACGTAGACGTCCTCGGGGATCGGGTTCTCGACGTACTCCGGTTCCACCGCAGTTCCGAGCTGTTGGTTGAGCAGTTCCACGATCCGGTTGAACGAGTACCGCTCACCGGTCCCGAGATTGTAGATGCCGTCGAGTTCCTCCCGGGCGGCCAGGACAGTCCCACGGACGATGTCTGAGACGTGCGTGAAATCGCGGGTCTGTTCGCCGTCACCGTACAGGGTCGGGGGGCGCCCGTGGGCGATATCGTCGGCAAACTGGGCGATCACGTTCGCGTACTCGGCTTTGTGTTTCTCGGTGCCGCCATAGCCCTGATAGACCGAAAAGTACCGCAGGCCGGCCAGGGACAGATCGTAGTGGTTCGAAAAGTACTCCGCGTACGTCTCACGGCTCATCTTCGAGGCCTCGTACCCCGTGTGCACGGAGACGTCGATGTCTTCGGACGAGGGGTCGGTACGACTCCCGTAGATCGACGAGGTGGAGGCGTAGACGATCCGATCACAGCCGTCCTTGCGGGCCTGTTCGACCACGTTCACGAACCCTTCGACGTTGACCCGCGCCCCGTCCTGGGGGTTGTCCTCGTGCATCGCGTACGAGGAAAGCGCCGCGAGATGAAAGACAACGTCTACGTCGGTCGGCAGGTCGTCCTCGAGGACGCTCTGTTCGTGGTACGTGACCGAGTCCGCGAGATTCCGCGGTGTCCCGAGATAGCCGTTGTCGACGACGTGAACGTCGTTTTGCTCTGTGAGTGCGTTCGCAATGTTGGAACCGATAAACCCAGCCCCCCCGGTCACGAGCACGCGGTTTTTTTCCATGGCTACTGGTCTGTCCAGGCCTAACAAAGTAGTTTCCTCTCGGCGGCGAAACCAGGTCGGGACCTCGAGTGTCACGCGCCCGTGTCACAGAAGGGTGTCGTCCGTTTTGACTGTGGATCCTCTGTGCAGACTGTTGCTCTCTTGACAGACTATCTGTTTTCGCGCGTGACGTCGTCGAAGGCGTCGAGAAGTTCAGCCGCGTCGCCAAGGAGTCGCCGTGCGCGTCGTTCCAGGCGCTGTGACCGGGCGTGCTGGCGTTGATACTCCTCGTGTGAGTCGCGTTCGTCGGCCGGAAGTTCCGTCGCGATCACCTGTCGCTTCGACTCAACGCTGAAATACGCCCCCAGGGTCGCATATCCCAGGACGGTACACTGTTGGGTCACGGCCGCCCGGACGTCCTCGCGGTCGACCGGCTTGCAGAGGTAGTCGTCGAACGGCATATCGAGGATGTCGAAGGTCGGGTCGATGGCGGTGATCATAATAACTCGACCGTCGAAGTCCATCGTCTCGAGTTCGTCGAGCACGTCGTCACCGGACATACCCGGCATGTGACGGTCGAGGAGGACCACGTCGATCTCGCGGTCACGGACCGCTGCCAGTGCGCCCTCGCCATCGTAGGCGGTTTCGACATCACAGAGACCACGCAACCGAAGCGCGTAGGCGTCCGCGACCTCCCGTTCGTCGTCGACCACCAGCGCCCGCGGGAGTTCGTCGTGCTCGCTCATCAATCCTACGTGAGTGGGGACAGGTTATAATCCCTGTGTCCCTGTCGTGGCGCGAAACGCCTCAGGTTGCCACCAGCCCAACCGAACGAGGGCGACGGCCAGCCAGGCTGGGTCTGTATAGCTAGAGTAGCCCGGAACCCCGATCCACGATAACTAGCTAACACCGACATCACAGTAGGGCTCTTCTCTGGACGTACAGATGTCAATCGAACCAGACCGAACCCGTATGGACCACGACACGCAGACAGACACCCCGGCAGGGAGGGCCCGAGACGGTAATTGGCGTCACGAGAACCCGACGGCGGTACTTGAACAACTGGGCGACAAGTACACGCGAGCGGCCTTCGAGGCCGTGGTCGATCGCCCCCGGAGTGGGGATGAGGTCGCAGCGGTGACCGACATGTCCCGACCGACTGCGTTCCGACGGCTCAACGAACTCGCCGAACTGGACCTGCTCGAAATCGAGCAGTGCATCGACACGGATGGGGGCCACCACCACAAACAGTACCGTGCCGTTGTTGACTCCTTTACTGTGACAATCGACGATGGCGATATCGAACTGGTGGTCGAATCCGACCGCTCCCTGGGGGGAAACATCGCCGGACCGGCGCCCGTGCCGGCGGACGACTGAACGAGCAGTGCGTGAGAGAAAGGTTTCCAGCGGGGGCGTCACCTGGACCGTGCGGGTCGGTGCAGACACGCCAGTTGGCACCGCGTCCCGATTCAACTGTCCAAGTGACGGGGGGGTTATGAGGAAGCGTTGGTTGGGGCGGGCGGGGGCGGTGTGACTTCGACCATCGCCGAGACTTTACCTCCTGTCTCTGGGGACTAACACGAACGACGATCTGAGCTCGATAACTGATGTACGCCACTGTGTTGCGTCTCGGGGCCACCACGTTCGCGGCGCTGATAGCCGCCGGACTCGTCGCATCGCTCGTATCGCATCGGGAGCGGGCGAGCGCCCGCGCGCTGCTTGGGGTCGGGGTGGTGATGCTGGTGGGGAGCATCCTGCATCTTCTGATCGCCGACCTCACGGCACCGGACGCGGCACTCGCGGTGACCGGCTGGGAACTCGACTCGACGGCCTGGGTCGTGGTCGGAACGACCACCGCACTGATCGCTGGCGGTCTGTGGTCGGTCTTTGCCTTTCGTTACGCCGGTCGGTCGCGATACGTGACCCGGGTGACTGTTGCCGGCGTAATCGGCAACTCATTCGG
>JAQCMX010000107.1 GCA_028274885.1 Haloarculaceae archaeon | reverse complement strand
CGACACCTCTCAACACCCTGCTACGGCAGGTGAGACGGGTGTTGTCGGGCGGGGTGGAGCCGCCGACCCTCACGGACGCACCGGGCGTTCGGGTGTAAATTCCAGCCGACCCATCTCGGGAAGGTCGAGGGGAATTAAATTCGCCTGCGACGGCACGGCCCGGTTTGGGACGTGCGGTCAAAACGGTGAAGCCTCGGGGCTTGTCCCCGAGGTACTTCACCGATCAGTGCCGTGTTGCGTGCCTGCTACTGCCGGACAGAATACGTAATCGTCCAGCGTAGGCTCAGATCTAAACTCCGGAAGCAGACCGCTTCTTGACGAACCCGGAATGGGAAATGCTGTCCGGCATCATGAGTCGTCAATCTGTGTAGGACCAACGTTCTACCGCGGAGTAGCCGTCTGGTCGTGGTAGTAAAGATTTACTCGCTGGGGGGCAATCCCGGTAGTATGGAGTGGCGTCAGTACAATTACGTCCTCGCGGGGCTGGTTGGTCTCGTCGCAATCGTAACGGTCAGTCTGCTCCGGGGCGTGTTTGCCTCTGTCTTTTTTGCGATTACCGTGGCGTATGTCCTCTACCCTCTGCGCACGCGACTCGTCGGGCGGGGTCTCGGACATCGGGTGGCGGCGACGGTCAGCACGCTCTTTGCCTTGACCGTCGTCGTCTTGCTTTTCTCGCCGATTGTAGTCTCGGTCTATCTCCGGCGCGAGGAGTTCGTCTCGTTTATCGAACAACTCCCGGAAACGACCACAGTGTCAGCTCTTGGAACCACGTACACCGTGGATGTGGCGAGCTACCAGGAGCGTGCGGCGGCGGCTGTGGACGAATTGCTCGTACAGATGGCGGGGCAGATAGTCAACTACGGTCTACAGTTTTTCGTGTTTGTCCTCGTCGTCTACGTGTTACTGTTGCGGCCGGGGACGATTCGGGCAGGGGTACTCGACTCTGTCCCCGATCAGTACCATGATATCGTGTTGGCGTACCACGAGCGTATGCGTTCGATCCTCTACGCGATTTACGTCCTGCAGGCGGCCGTCGCATTCGGTACCTTCCTGGTTGGACTCCCGTTCTATCTCCTGTTTGGCTACGATTCAGCGTTCACGCTTGCGGTCATCTCCGGGCTCTTGCAGTTCATCCCTGTCGTCGGTCCCAGCGTCGTGATTGGGGCGCTTGGCGTCGTGGAGATTATTGGTGGAAACACCGTGACGGCGATACTCCTGGTCGTTCTCGGCCTGATCTTGGTTGGAGCGGTTCCGGATATCCTGATCCGACCCCGACTCGCGCGACTCACCGCCGGGATTCCGGCGAGTCTCTATTTCGTCGGGTTTCTCGGCGGTCTGCTGTCAGTAGGTGCGCTGGGCGTCATCGCCGGTCCGGTCGCGGTTGCGCTCGTCGCACAGTCTGTGCAGTTGCTGTCCGAGGAGCCAGGAACGAAAACGTCGCCGACGAAACCAGGACGCGGAGACCCGCCGCCTGAATCTACGTCTCGATCGGACGACCCATCGCCTTCCACTGGGTGAGACTGCCCTCGTAGAAGGCGAGGTCCTCGTACCCGAGATGTCGGAGAACGATATACGTGTGGCTGATCCGTCGAGCGGTGTTACAGTAGAGCACGACCCGCCGCTGGGGGGTAATGCCGCGATTCGACAGAACCTGCTCGAGTTCCTCTCGGTCCCGTAATCCCCGCGTCTCGTCGTCCACGAGTCTGCGCCAATCCAGCCTGACGGCACCGGGGATGTGTCCCTCTTCGAACTCCCACTGCTCGCGAGTATCGACGATCACCGCCCCCGTATCCGCCACAGCATCAGACACCCCGTCGGAATCGATCAGCGGCGTTTCGGACGGTCGCCGGATGTCGTAGGTCGACCCAGTCACCTCGGCGGCATCGCTGGTGGTTTCGTGGCTGCGCTGCCACGCGCTGAAATCACCGTCGAGCAGGGATAGCTGTGCCTCGGAGTGACCATACAGCAGGGCGGTCACGAGAAACCGAGCCGCAAAT